>JBFWJB010000270.1:0-4284 GCA_050253435.1 Rhodospirillaceae bacterium | reverse complement strand
ACCAACGAGATCGCCCGCAACGTCCAGGAGGCCGCCGCGGGCACCCAGGAGGTGGCGAGCGGCATCGCCGGAGTCAGCCAGGCCGCCGGGGAGACCGGGCTCGCCTCCAACGCGGTGCTGGAGGCGGTGCAGACCCTGTCGCGCCAGACCGGCATCCTGCGCGACGAAATCGGCCGTTTCCTGACGGACGTGAAGGCCGCCTGACCTCTTTTCCCGCACGCCCTGCGCCGCCCCCGAACCGTCGGGGGCGGCGTTTTTTTTCGCCGCGGCCCCTTCAGGTTACAAATACGGGAGTCGAAGTATTTATACGTGCAATCCTTGAAGTGCATGAATATGCATCTACTTTCTACTTTTAGGACATTCGTCCTCACGAAGCTCGTCCGCACCGCCGAGAGGAACCCAGGATGACCGCAGCCCCCTTGATCGTCTGGAGCGACGCTTTCTCCCTCGGCATTCCCGAACTCGACGCCGACCACCGCAAGCTCGTGGACTTCATCAACCGCCTGCACGAGATCGCCTCCACCGCAAACGGCGAGGAGGCCTTCTATGCCGAGATCGGCAACCTGCATAGGCACCTGCGCGCCCATTTCACCCGCGAGGAAAAGGTGCTGCACAAGGCGCTCTCCCCCGCCGAGGCGCAGGCGCACATCGCCCACCACGAAGAAAGCGAGGCCTTCTTCGCGCGCCTGCTGGAGGGCGGCAAACGCGACATCCCTCAGGAAACGGTGCTGCGCTATCTGCACTACTGGCTGCTCGACCACGTTCTCGTCGGCGACAATCAGGCGCGCGAAAAGCTGATCGAGACGGGGCACATTCCGCGCGACGTCATCGACCGTCCACCGCGCATGTCGCGGCTGCGCATCGGCTCGCGCATCTGGATGATGGCGGCGGTGCCGCTGCTGCTGCTCCTGCTCGCCGCGGCGCAATTGGGCCTGCGCGAATACCGCAACGCCGATTCCCTCGACCACGTGGCGAAGCTCAGCCACAGCGCTGCGATCTTCGGCGACGTGGTGCACGCGCTGCAGAAGGAACGCGGCGCCTCCGCCGGGTTCCTCAACAGCAAGGGCGCGCAGTTTGCCGCCGACGTGAAGAAATTCCGCGAGGAAAGCGATTCCGCGATGCGCCGCCTGGAAGCCGCCCTGGGCGACGGCGCAACCCTCGGCCTCGCCGCCGAGGTGGCGACGATCCACCGCACCGCCGCGGGCATGAGCGCTCTGCGCAGCCGCGTCGACGGGTTCGGCATTTCCGTCGCCGAGGAGGTCGCGGCCTACACCAAGGCGATCGACGACATCCTCGCGGGCGTGGACGGCATGGCCGCCCTCTCCCCCGACGAAGACACCGCCCGCGAGATGACCGCGTTCGCCATCTTCCTGCACGGCAAGGACCTGGCGGGGATCGAACGGGCGCGGGGCGCCGCCGGGTTCGGCGCGGGCAAGTTCACCCCCGCTCTGTTCCAGGGTTTCGTCGCGGTCGGCGCGGCGCAGGACGCCTATTTCGCCATCGCGCAAGACACCGCCTCCGGCCGCAACCGGGAGGCCCTCGACGCGGCCTTTTCCGGCGCCGCCGAAACCGAGGTGGCGCGCCTGCGCAAAGTCGCCGCCGAGGGTATGGAGAACGGCGACTTTGCGGGCGTCACCGGCAAGTCCTGGTTCGACGCCGCGACGCGGCGCATCGACGTGCTGAAGACCACCGAGAACACCCTTGCCGCAAACCTCGCCGCCGATGCCTCGGCCAAAGCGGCGGCGGCGCGGCAGGCCGCCTATCTCGCCACCGGCGGCATGGCCGCCCTGCTGCTCGCCGTCGGCGCGCTGGTCGCCGCGATCATCGCCTCGATCACCCGTCCGATGGAGGGGTTGCGCACCACCATCGCCAAATTGAGCGCCGGCGACATCACCGTGCCGGTGCGCGGCCAAACCCGCCACGATGAAATCGGCCTGATCGCGCGGGCGGTGCACGCCTTCCGCCAGAACCTCGTGCGCAACGGCTTTTCCGAGGCCAACAGCGCCGTGGACGTCACCATGGAGGCGCGGCGCGCCCAGACCCGCGCGGAGATCACCCAGACCTTCCGCACCGATATCGAAAACTTCCTCGCCACCCTCACCCAGGCGGCGCAATCCCTGCAGGAAGCCGCGCTCGGTATGGAAAACTCCACCGAAAAGAGCCATCAACAGGCGCAGCAGGTCGCCACCGCGGCGGAGGAAGCGGCGCAATCCGTGGATGCGGTGGCCGCCGCGGCGGAGGAGCTTTCCGCCTCGATCGGCGAAATCGCGCGTCAGGTCACCCGTTCCACCGAGGTCAGCCGCGACGTCGCCGACAGCTCGGAAACCGCACAGGAGGCCATGGAGACCCTCTCCGCCAGCGCGGTGAAGATCGGCGACATCATCGGCATCATCACCGACATCGCCAGCCAGACCAACCTCTTGGCGCTCAACGCCACGATCGAGGCGGCGCGCGCGGGCGATGCGGGCAAGGGCTTCGCCGTGGTCGCGGGCGAGGTCAAGACCCTAGCCAGCCAGACCGCCAAGGCGACGGAGGAAATCGAGGCGCAGGTCAGCGCGGTGCAGACCGCCACCGGACAGGTGGTCAGCGCCATCGACGTGGTCGCCCGCAACGTGCGGGAAATGAGCGAAATCGCCGGGTCGATCGCCGGCGCGATCGAACAGCAGCGCGCCGCCACCGAGGAAATCAGCAACAGCGTGGTCCATGCGGCGGGCGGCACCCGCAACGTCACCTCCAACATCGCGGGCGTGGCGGACGCCAACGACCGCATCGGAGAGATGTCGAAAACCGTGTCCAGCGCCGCGGAGCGGATGGCGGAACACACCCATACCCTGCGCCGTCAGGTGGAGAGCTACCTGCGCGACGTCGCCTCCGCCTGAATATGGCGGGGGAGCGCACCGTACGCTCCCCCTCCCCAAACCCGGCGCGATCCTGTAGTGTCGGAGAGTCTTTCAGGATCCTGTGATGTCCCTGCCGGTTTCCCTCTATTACGCCAGCCACGACGGCCACACCCGGCGCATCGCCGCGCGCTTTGCGGAGCGCCTGCGCGAGGCCGGGTGCGATGCCGCCGCCACCGACCTTGCCGAGCGCCAGCCCGATGCCGCGGAGATCGCGGCGGCGGGGGTGGTCGCCATCGTCGCGGCGATCCGCTACGGCCGTCACCTGCCGCCGGCGCGGCGCATGGTGGCGGCGCACCGCGACCTGCTGGCGGGCAAGCCGCTGGCGGTGATCTCGATCAACCTGACGGCGCGCAAGCCGGAAAAGCGGACCCTGGAACGCTGCGTCTATCTGCGCAAGTGGATGGCGCGGGCCAAGCTTTCGCCCACGCTGGCGGCGGCGGTGGCGGGCATGCTCGATTACCCGCGTTACAGCCGGTTCGACCGATTCATGATCCGCCTGATCATGACCATCACCAAGGGCCCTACCGACCCCAGCCAGACCATCGAATTCACCGACTGGCAGCAGGTGGACGGCCTCGCCGCGGAAATCGCCCGCCTCGCGGGCGCGGACGGCGCCTGAGGCGCCGCCCGCAAGCGTGAATCAAAACTTCATCCGCAGGCCGGTGTAGGCGGCGACCCCCGCATTGTTGGCGTTGTAGTACTGGCCGTAGTTCTTGTCGAAGAGGTTCTCCACCCGCCCATAGACGGTGAAGCTGTCGTCGATCTTGTAGTCGGCGCCGAGGTCCCAGGTGGTGTAGCCGCCGATGCGGTGGCGCGGCGAGGTGCCGCTCGGCTCGCTGGTATCGTAGCTGCCGGTGGCGACGGTGCCGCGGGTCCAGGTGGAAAGCCCGGGCACGGCGCGCGGGTCGTAGGTGACGCGCAGCGAGGCGACGTGATGCGGCTGGTACTCCATCGCCAGGCCCGTCGCATTGTTGCGCGACTGCATATAGGTGTGGGTGAGCGTCAGGTTGAGCTCGTCGGTGGCCTCGACGCCGGCGCTGCTCTCAAAGCCCATGTGCCGCGCCGACTGCACGTTCCGGTAGACCGAGGGGGTGACGCTGGAGTCGCGCTCGATCTGGTTGGTCATGCGGTTGTTGAAGAACGTCACGTCGAAGTGCATGCGGTCGTTCAACAGCGTCTGCTCGACGCCGACGTCGTAGCCCTGCGACTCTTCCGGCATCAGCGCCGCGTTGCCGGCGTTGTTGTTGTAATAGACCTGCACCAGGGTCGGCGCCTTGAAGCCGGTGCTGTAGCTGGCGTGGAAGCGCGTGCCGGTGTCCACGAGCTTGTAGGACGCGGTGGTGCGGTAGGTCGTCTGGTCGCCGAAGGTATCGTGGTAGTACTG
>JBFWJB010000269.1:0-4307 GCA_050253435.1 Rhodospirillaceae bacterium | reverse complement strand
CCGATGGTTCCCGGCCGCTTCAAGGACTACATCTCGACGCCGAAACCCAACGGCTACCAGTGTCTGCATACCGGGGTGATCGGCCCGCAGCGCCACCGCATCGAGGTGCAGATCCGCACCCGCGAGATGCACGCGGTGAACGAGCTCGGCGTCGCGGCGCACTGGCAGTACAAACAGGGCGTTTCCCACGACGGCAAGCAGTTCCGCTGGTTGCGCGAGATGCTGGAAATCCTCGAGCACACCTCGAGCCCCGAGGAGTTCCTGGAGAACACCCGCCTCGAAATGTACGCCGACCAGGTGTTCTGCTTCACTCCGAAGGGGGACTTGGTGTCCCTGCCCACCGGTTCGACGCCGGTGGACTTCGCCTATGCGGTGCACACCGCGGTGGGCGACCACTGCGTCGGCGCCAAGGTCAACGGCCGCATCGTCACCCTGCGCACCGAGCTGAAGAACGGCGACCAGGTGGAGATCGTCACCTCGAAGACGCAGCATCCCTCGCCGGAATGGGAACGCTTCGTCGTCACCGCCAAGGCGCGCACCCGCATCCGCCGTTTCGTGCGCACCCAGCAGCGCGAGCAGTACCTGGAACTCGGCCGCCAGATTCTCGAACGCGTCTTCCGCCAGGCGGGAGTGGAGCTTTCGGAAAAAGGTTTGGACGGCTGCTGCAAGCAGTTCAAGGTCGGCAGCGTCGACGACCTGCGCGTCCTGGTGGGGGAGGGCAACGTCTCCGGCCGCGAGGTGGTGCAGGCGGTCTATCCGGAGCTGAAGGACCAGCCCAAGACCGACAAGATCGTGCCGATGACGCGCGCCCGCACCAAGCCGAAACCGGGTGCGGCTCTCCCGATCAAGGGGTTGATCCCCGGCATGGCGATCCACTTCGCGCAGTGCTGCCACCCGCTACCGGGCGACCGCATCGTCGGCATCGTCTCCACCGGCAAGGGGGTGACGGTGCACACCATCGACTGCCCGACCCTGGAACGCTTGGCCGACGAGCCGGAACGCTGGCTCGACATCTCCTGGGAGGAGGACAGCGCAGACGAGTCCCACATCGGCCGGGTGAAGCTGATCCTCACCAACGAGCCTGCGGCGCTCGCCACCCTGACCACGCTGATCGCGCAGAACAACGGCAACATCGTCAATCTCAAGATCATCAACCGCTCCAAAGCGTTCTTCGAGGTCATCGTCGATATCGAAGTGCGCGACGTGCGGCATCTCACCAACATCATCGCCGCCCTGCGCGCCACCTCGGTGATCAGCGCCGTGGAGCGCGCCCGCAACTGACTTCCGGGACGAAACCAGTGACTCCAGACAAGACCCTGCGTTTGGGCGTGAACATCGACCACGTGGCGACGCTGCGCAACGCGCGCGGCGGCGATCTGCCCGACCCGTTGCGCGCCGCGGCGCTGGCGGTCGCGGCGGGGGCGGACGGCATCACCGCACATCTGCGGGAGGACCGCCGTCACATCAAGGATGCGGACATCGCACGTCTGATGGCGGAGCTTTCCGTGCCGCTGAACATGGAAATGGCGGCGACGCCGGAGATGGTGAGGATCGCGCTCGCCACGCGGCCGCACGCCGCCTGCCTGGTGCCGGAAAACCGCGCCGAACGCACCACCGAGGGCGGTCTTGCCGTGCTGACGCCGGGTCCGTATCTCGCCGAGGCGGTGGCGGCGCTTACCGCGGACGGCATCCGGGTTTCGCTGTTCGTCGAGCCGGATCCGAAGGTGCTGGACGCATGCAAGGCTCTCGGCGCACCGGTGGTGGAACTGCACACCGGAGCTTATTGCGAGGCCAAAGGTGCGGCGCGGCAGGCCGAACTGGCGCGCATCGTCGCCGCGGCGGTGCACGCGGCGGAAATCGGCCTGGAATGCCACGCCGGGCACGGCCTGGATTACGAAACCGTGGGGCCGGTCGCCGCGATTCCGACGATCCGCGAACTCAACATCGGCCACTTCCTGATCGGCGAGGCGGTATTCGTCGGCCTGGCCGAGGCGATCGCCGGGATGCGGCGGCGCATGGACGCGGCGCGGGGCAGCGCATGATCCTCGGCATCGGCAACGACCTTATCGACATCCGCCGCATCGAGGCGACCCTGGAACGCTTCGGCGAGCGCTTCGTCGCCCGCATCTTCACGCCTGCGGAGCGGGCCAAGGCGGAGCGCCGCAAAGGCGTGCCGCGGGTCTATGCCTCCACTTTGGCCAAGCGCTTCGCCGCCAAGGAGGCGTGCGCCAAGGCGCTCGGCACCGGGCTGCGGCGCGGCGTGTTCTGGCGCGACATGGGGGTGGTCAACGCGCCCTCGGGGCAGCCGACGCTCACACTCACCGGCGGCGCGGCGGCGCGCGCGGCGGCTCTCGCCCCGCCCGGCTGCACAACGCGCCTGCACCTCACCATGACCGACGATTATCCCTGGGCCGAGGCGGTGGTGATTCTCGAAGCGGTGCCGGAAACGCCCGCGCCGGGATTGACGACTTGACAGGACCATGCCGAAACCGCTCTTATCGCCTCGGGCGCGCGCCCGGATACCGGCGGTGGGGCAAGAAGAAATCGAGGACGGCGTGAAAACTTACAGCAGCAGTCGCAAGTCCGGAGGTTTCTGGGAGGCCTTTCGCACCGTCGCCTATGCCGTGGTCATCGCGGTGGGGGTGCGCACCTTCGCCTACGAGCCGTTCAACATTCCCTCCGGGTCGATGTTTCCCACGGTTCTGATCGGCGATTACCTGTTCGTCTCCAAGCTGTCTTATGGCTACAGCCGCTATTCCCTGCCGTATTCGCTGCCGCTGTTTTCCGGCCGCATCCTGTTTTCCGAGCCGGAGCGCGGCGACGTGGTGGTGTTCCGCCATCCGCGCGAGCCGGACACCAATTACATCAAGCGCCTCGTCGGCCTGCCGGGCGACCGCATCCAGGTAGTGGACGGCATCCTCAACATCAACGGCGAGCCGGTGAAGCGCCGCCGCATCGAGGATTTCCTCTACGTCGATTCCGAGGGCAGCACCCGCCGCACGCCGCAGTTCATCGAAACCCTGCCGGGCGGACGCGAGCATCGCATCCTCGAGGAGTCGGACACCAAGCCGTTCGACAACACCCGGGAATACGTGGTGCCGCCCGGGCACTACTTCATGATGGGCGACAACCGCGACAATTCGGTGGATAGCCGCCGCGGCGTCGGGTTCGTGCCGGAAGAGAATCTGATCGGCCGGGCGACGGTGGTATTCTTCTCTCACGACGCCGACGTGCACTGGTGGGAGTTCTGGAAATGGCCGACCTCGATCCGCTACCGGCGCCTGCTGCAGTCCGTCGATTGATGCGGAGCCGCACCGGGCGGGACGCGCGATGAGCGGCCCGGCCTCCCATAAGCCCGATTTCGCCGCGCTGCAAAGCCGCCTCGGCCACGCCTTCGCCGATGCCTCGCTGCTGCGCGCCGCGCTCACCCATCCCAGCCTGGCCTCGGCGCGGGGCAAGGCGGCGCGCGCGCCTTCGCCCTACGAGCGGCTGGAGTTCCTCGGCGACCGGGTGGTCGGCCTGGCTGTGGCGGAAATGCTGTGGCGGCGCTTTCCCGACGAGCCGGAAGGCGACCTGTCGCGCCGCTTCACCGCTCTCGTCTGCCAGGAGACGATCGCCGAAATCGCCCTGGAGCTTGGCCTCGACCGCGAGATCCTGCTGTGCGAGGGCACGGCGAAGGAGAACGGCCGCGCCAACCCCTCGATCCTTTCCGACGCCTGCGAGGCGGTGCTCGGCGCGGTGTTCGCCGATGCCGGGTTCGACGCGGCGCGGGCGATCGCGGAGCGCCTGTGGGGCGAACGCATCGCCCGGGTCAGCCGCCCGCCGCGCGACGCCAAAACCGCGCTGCAGGAATGGGCGCAGGGCCGCGGCCTGCCGCTGCCCGCCTATACGGTGATGGACCGCACCGGCCCCTCGCACGCGCCGATCTTCCGCATCCGCGTCGCCGTGGCGGAAACCGGCGAGGCGGAGGGGGAGGGCACCTCCAAACGCATCGCCGAACAGGCCGCCGCCACCGTTCTCCTCGACCTCATCGCGGACATGAATACATGACGAAAGACTCCCTCGCTTCCCGTTGCGGCTTCGTCGCCGTGCTCGGCGCGCCGAACGCCGGCAAATCCACCCTGGTCAACGCCGCGGTGGGCGGCAAGGTCTCCATCGTCACCCACAAGGTGCAGACCACACGCGCGCGGGTGCGCGGCATCATGCAGCACGGCGACGCGCAGGTCGTCTTCGTCGATACCCCCGGCATCTTCGCGCCGAAGCGGCGGCTCGACCGCGCCATGGTCGCCGCAGCGTGGAGCGAGGCG
>JBFWJB010000268.1:0-4335 GCA_050253435.1 Rhodospirillaceae bacterium | reverse complement strand
GTTTTTCCCTTCGCCAAACTCCGGGCATAATATGAGCACGCACGCACGCAAGATTTCCGTCGTCGGCCTCGGCTACGTCGGGCTGCCCCTGGCCGTCGCCTTCGGCCGTTCCGGACGGCGCATCGTCGCCTTCGACATCAACGCGCGGCGCATCCGCGAACTCACCGAAGGCCACGACCGCACCGGCGAAGTGCCGGAGGACGAACTGCGCGAGGCCGACCTCGCCTTCACCTCCGACCCCGCCGACCTCGCCCAGGCCGACTTCCACATCGTTACCGTACCCACCCCGATCGACGAGGCGCGCCTGCCCGACCTCAAGCCCCTGCTCGCCGCCTCGCGCACCGTCGGACGCGTTCTCAAAAAAGGCGACATCGTCGTCTACGAAAGCACGGTCTACCCCGGCGCGACGGAGGAAGACTGCGTGCCGGTGCTGGAGGCGGAAAGCGGCCTGACATTCGGCCGCGACTTCACCGTTGGCTACAGCCCGGAACGCATCAACCCCGGCGACAAGGAACACCGCTTCACCACCATCAAGAAGGTGGTCTCCGGCTCCGACGCCGCCACCCTGGAAACCGTCGCCGCGGTCTACGGCGCGGTGGTCACCGCGGGCATCCACCGGGCGCCGTCGCTCAAGGTGGCGGAGGCCGCCAAGGTGATCGAGAACACCCAGCGCGACATCAACATCGCCCTGATGAACGAACTCTCGCTGATCTTCGCCCGCCTCGGCATCGATACCCGCGACGTGCTCGCCGCGTCGGGGACGAAATGGAACTTCCTGCCGTTCTCGCCGGGCCTCGTCGGCGGCCACTGCATCGGCGTGGACCCCTACTACCTCACCCACCGGGCCGAACGCGCGGGCTACCACCCCGAGGTCATCCTCGCCGGCCGCCGCATCAACGACGGCATGGGCCCCCACGTCGCGCGGGAGGTGGTGCGCCGCCTGCTCAGCCGCGGCGGCTGCGCCCGCCCGCTGGTCACCGTGCTCGGCCTCACCTTCAAGGAAGACGTGCCCGACATCCGCAACACCAAGGTGGTGGATATCGTGGCGGAACTCGCCGCCTTCGGCGTCGAGGTGCAGATGCACGACCCGGTCGCCGACCCGGAGGAAGCCTTCGCCGAATACGGCGTCCGCCTGCTCCCCGCCGCGGAGCTGAAACCCGCCGACGCGGTGGTCCTCGCCGTCTCCCACGCCGCATTCCGCAACGGCGGCTGGCCCGCCATCCAGCCCCTGCTCAAAGGCGGCACCGGCACCGTCGCCGACGTCAAGGGCGTGCTCGACCGCGCCGCCCTGCCGCCCGGCATCGACCTCTGGCGGCTGTGACGGGGAAAACCAAAACGTTGCGGAGGGTCGCGGACCCTCCGCACCTCCCCGTAATTCTCCGATTTTCGCGCGAAGCGCTATAGATCCCCTCCTGATGCAGCAGGGGTTGGTTGCCGCTGCGCGGCGAAAAACAAGTTAGAGGGTGCGCGAGGGGACCGAGTCCCCTCGCAAAGTTTTCGTTTTACCCGGCCCGCTTTTGCCGTATGCCTTGCGGCCATGCCGCACCGTTCCGCCGCCTATGAGATTCTGAAGGCCGTTCTCGACCGCCGCCAGCCGATGGACGAGGCGTTTTCCCGCCTCACCCGCGACTTGCCGGTGCGCGACCGCGCCTTCGCGCGCGCCCTCGTCGCCCTGGCGCTGCGCCGCAAGGGGGAGATCGACGCGGTGATCGACGCCTGCCTCGGCCACCCGCTGCCGCCTTCGGCGCGCGGGGTGCGTCATGTGCTCGCCCTCGGGCTGACACAGGCGTTCTACATGAGCACCGCGCCGCATGCGGTATCCTCCACCTCCGTGACTTTGGCGCGCGACAAGGGCTTTGCCCGCCAGTCGGGGCTGGTCAACGCGGTGATCCGCCGGGTGCAGCGCGACCCTTCGGCCTTCGATTCGGTACGGCGCAAGGCCGCCAATCTTCCCGCCTGGATTCTCGATTCCTGGATCGCCGCCTATGGCGAAGAGACGGCGCGCCGCATGGCGGGCGCACTGCTCGCCGAGCCGCCGCTCGACATCAGCCTGCGCACCCCCTCCGAGGCCGAGGCCTGGGCCGCGCGCCTGGGGGCGGAGGTTCTGCCCACCGGCAGCCTGCGCCTGCGCCCCTCCGGTCCGGTGGAGGACCTGCCCGGCCTCGCTGAGGGCGCGTGGTGGGTGCAGGACGCCGCCGCCGCCCTGCCCGCCCACCTGCTCGGCGATGTAAACGGGAAGCGCGTGCTCGACCTCTGCGCCGCGCCGGGCGGCAAGACCCTGCAACTCGCCGCCGCGGGCGCGGCCGTCACCGCGCTCGACCGTTCGCCCGCACGCCTCGACCGCCTGCGCGAAAACCTGCAACGCACCGGCCTTGCCGCCGAGATCGTCGCCGCCGACGCCGCGGAGTGGACCCCGGACACCCCCTTCGACGCGGTGCTGATGGATGCGCCGTGTTCCGCCACCGGCACCCTGCGCCGCCACCCGGATGCGGCATGGATCAAATCCCCCGCCGACGTCGCAAGCCTCGCGGAAACCCAGAAGCGCCTGCTCGCCGACGCCGCGCGCCTGGTCGCGCCGGGCGGAACCCTGGTCTATTGCGTCTGCTCCCTGCAGCCGGAGGAGGAAACCGCCGCGCCGCCGTCAGGCTTCGCGCCCGCGCCGATTGCCGCTGCGGAAATCGGCGGCTGGGGCTTCGCGTTGCGCCCCGACGGCAACCTGCGCACCCTGCCCTGCCACCTGCCGGATGCGGGCGGCCTCGACGGCTTCTTCGCCACCCGCTTCCGCCGGGTTTAACGTCAGGCTGGGGGCTCCGCCCCCTGACCCCCGCTGGGGTCTTGGACCCCAGACCCCATAACTTTGGTTTTCGCGCGTAGCGCCATAAAATGGCGTCTGCTGCAACAGAGTGGTTGTCTGCCGCTCCGCGGCGAAAAACAGGTTATGGGAGGTGCGGAGGGTCCGCGACCCTCCGCGAACGTTTTTTCTTCTCATGCCCTGCCTTGCCCATCCCCCGGAGCGTAGCTTGACGGCGGCGTGGCGGCACCGTAGCCTCGGCGCGTCACAGACGCTGCGGAGTTTCTTTCTTGTCCCAATCCGTTTCCCGTTTGCCGGTATCGCGACGGCATCGTCTTGCCGCCGTATTGGCCGGCCTGGTGGTTCCGGCGGGGGCTTTCGGCTCCGCCATGGTTCTGGCGGTGGCGATCGCAGCGCTGGTGGCCAGCGTTGCGGTTCCCGACCGCGGGCGGCATGCCCGCCGGGTGGCGCTCACCGCGCTGTTCCATCCGCTCGGGCTGTTGTGTCTGGCGATGCTGCTGCTGTGGCTGCCCAACGTCTTCGCCTCGCCGGAGCGTCTGGAGACCGCCAAGACCTGGGTGCGGGTGGCGGTGGTGCTGGCCGGTTCGGTCTATCTTTTCTCGGTCATCGACCGCAACGCGGAGCTTTCCGCGCTGGCGCGGGATTCCCTGCTCGTCGGCCTCACCGTGGTTCTGGTGTTTTCTCTGACCGCGATTTTCGCCGCGCCCGAGCTCGTCACCAGTCTGCGACGGTCGTATCTCGGCCCCTGGCTACGCTACAAGGCGTTCGCCTCCACGCTCGCCTGCACCGCGCCCCTTCTGCTGTGGATGGCATGGGAGCATGCGGGCTGGCGCCGCATCGCCGCGGGACTCTCCCTGGTGCTGTCGGCGGTGATGGTGATCGGCACCGGCAGCCGGGCCTCGGTGGCCGGGCTGGCCGCGGCGGCGGTGATTGCGCTGATCTTCCTGGCGCTGCGTAAGCCGCGGCTGCGCCTGCCGGTTCTCGCCGCCGCCGGGGTGGTGGTGGTCGCGGTGGTCGCCTTCCTGCTGCATCTCGGCGGGCGGCATGCCGAGGATACGGGAGCACTCGGTCTGCCCCTGTGGCTGATCGACATCCATCGCCAGCACATCTGGGCCTTCGTCATCGAGCGGCTGCAGGAGAACCTGTGGTTCGGCCACGGCCTCAACGCCATCGCCCACATTCCCGGCGCCGACCACCTCATCCCCGGCGTGGACCTCGCCTACGTGCCGTCGCACCCGCACAACTGGATGCTGGAGATGCTGGCGGAGGCCGGTGTTCTCGGCTTCGCCCCGGCGGCGGCGCTGGTCGCGCTGTTGATCGGCCGCGATGCGGCGGCGACCGCCAAGGCCGGCGCGCCGCGGCGCGCCGCGCGGCTGATGCTGCTCATCGCCTTCTGGGTTTCGGCGTGCTTCAACTTCTCGATCTGGGCGCCGTGGTGGGGGGTGACGCTGTGCTTCCTCTACCTCATCGTCTCGGCGCGGCCGGAGATTCCCGCCGCCGGGCCGCGGCGCATGCTGTTCGCG
>JBFWJB010000267.1:0-4345 GCA_050253435.1 Rhodospirillaceae bacterium | reverse complement strand
CGCGGGAGAGGCGGCGATCATGGAGGGATGCTCCGTCGGTTGCGCGGCGGAGAACGTGCGCCGCCGACAGGGATGTCTTTGACGAAAAAATCGGGCAGTGTCAATCGAGCCGGCATGACACCGGCGTCGGCGCGCAGAGCCCCCGGCTTGCCAATCCGGAGGGGAGAGGCTACTCTCAGCGCCGCGTTGGCTACCGTGTTCCCAGGGCCGCCATGGATCAATTGCGCCTTTCCAGACTGCTCCCCAACTGCGGGCTTTCCGACATCCTGGATTCCCTGCCGCTGGCGCTGTTCCTCAAGGATGCCTCGTTGCGCTACACTTGGTGCAACCGCCGCTTCGAGGAAATCTGCGGCTGCCCGCGCAGCGAACTGCCGGGAAAACTTGCCTTCGAAGGGTTGCGCGGACTGGAGTCGGACAAGGCGCGGGAAAGCGACCTCGCGGTCCTCAACTCCGGCGAGCACCGCATCTACGACGCGCGGATGAGCTGCCCCTGCGGCATGAGCATCGACGCCCGCTTCCTGAAGATTCCGGCAGTCAACCGCGCGGGCGACATCGTCGGCATCATCGGCGTCGCCATCGACCTCACCGGCGACCGCGAGACCGAGCGCAAGCTCCTGCACAACATCGACCGCATGACGGAGGAGAACGCGCGCCTCGAACGCATCGCGAGCGACCTGCAGACTTCGCTCGCCTTCTCCGAGGACAACGCCGCGCAGCTGGTCGAACTCGCCGAGCAGATCGACAGTCAAAAGCAGAGCATCGCCGAGCAGAACGAACAGATCCGCCGCCTGATGTACCGCGACGACAACACCGGACTGCACAACCGGCGCTATTTCTTCGACACCGCGCCGCTGATGCTGTCGCAACCGGCCGACCCGGCGCGGCCCGGCCTGCTGGCGATCGCCGACATCGACTTCTTCAAGAACATCAACGACCGCTTCGGCCACGCCGCGGGCGACGCGGCGCTGCGCGGCTTCGCCCAGGTGGCCGCCGACGCCCTGCCGGAGACCACGCTGTTCTGCCGCATCGGCGGCGAGGAATTCGCCATCCTCACCGCGCCGATGAGCATTCCCGAGGCGGAAGGCCTGCTCAACCGCATGCGCGAAGACGTCGCCGCCCACCACCTGCGCCTCGGCCCGGAGGCAGACCTCAATTTCACCGTCAGCATCGGCGCAACGCCCTTGTGCGCCGTGGGCAGCCTGGACGAGCTTCTGCACGCCGCCGACGATGCGCTCTACATGGCCAAGCGCGGCGGACGCAACCGCGTCGTCATCGGGGCCTGAGCTGGACCGATACAATCCGACGCCGAAAATCGTGACAATCTCACCGGTACAAACGCCGGGCGGGACCGCCGGCGATCCGGCGGCCCCGCCCGGGGGTTTCCTGTACCGATACGTCAGGCCTGCCAGAACGGCTTCGCCGCTTCCACCGCCGCCTGCGCGCGGGTCATCCCCATGGCCGCCAGCATGCGGTCGGGCAACACCTTCAGCGAACGGCGGAAGGCGATGCGGTTGCACCACTCGGCGACCCGTTCGGCGATGGCGCGCGGTTCGCGCCGCGCCGCCGCGGCGGGACGTCTGCCGGTGCGCAGTCCATATGTACCGAGACATTCTGTCTTGTTCATGACATTTCCTCCCGAGGGTGTCTCGATTGTCTACGGACAATAGATAAATTGACTCAATTCAGGCGTCAATGTATTTATTGTCACCATGACAACCTGGACCCCCGATATCTCCTCCCGTTCCGGTCCCCGCTACATCGCCATCGCCGAAGCCATCGCCGAAGCCGTGACCACGGGCGAACTCGCCCCCGGCGACCGCCTGCCGACGCACCGCGACCTGGCGGACCGCCTGGGAGTCACCGTCGGCACCATCACCCGCGCCTATGCGGAGGCGATCCGCCGCGATCTGGTGAGCGGCGAGGTCGGGCGCGGCACCTTCGTCAAGCCGTCGCTGATGACCTTCACGCCGCTGTCCACGCGGCACGACTCCGAACCCGACGTCTTCGACTTCGCGGTCAACCTCCCCGCCGAGGGCATCGCCACCGAGCGCCTGCGCGACACCCTGCCGGTGCTCACCGCGCACCCGCACCTCGGCACCCTGCTCGGCTACCCCAGCGACACGGATCTGGAGCGCGCGCGACGCATCCTCGCCAACTGGGCGGAAACCCAGGGCGCGCCCAACGCGCCGGACCGCCTGATCATCAACAACGGCGCGCAAAACGGCATGCTCGCCGCGCTGCTCACGCTCTGCCGCGCCGGCGACACCGTGCTCTGCGACGAGTTCACCTATCCGGGGATGAAAAACCTCGCCCGCCTGCTCGGCGTGCGCCTGCAGGGGCTTGCCATGGACGACCACGGCATGACCGCCGAGGCCCTGGAGCACGCCATCCTCCACCATGCGCCGCGCGCCGTGTATATCGTGCCCAACTACCAGAACCCCACCGGCACGGTATGGCCGCGCGACCGCCGCGAAACCCTGGCGCGGCTCGCCAACCGCCACGGCATCTGGATCATCGAGGACGACGTCTACGGCTTCCTCGCCGAGGACTTCGAGCGCCTGCCGCCCTTGGCCGCGCTGGCGCCGGAACGCACCATCTACCTCAACAGCGCCGCCAAGTGCATGGCGCCGGGGCTGCGCGTCGGCTACATGATCGGCCCGGTGGAGCTTCTCCCCGCGCTTTCCGCCGGGGTGCGGCTGTCCACCATGACCCCCGCGCCGCTGACGCTGGAGGTCGCCACCCGCTGGATCGAAGACGGCACCGCGGTGGATTCCTGCCGCTGGCACCGCGCCGAGGCGCGCGCCCGGCGCAACCTCGCGCTCAAGGCGCTGGACGGCTTCGCGGTGGCGGGCGACACCGGCAGCTACCACCTCTGGCTCACTCTGCCGGAACCGTGGCGCTCCGACGAGTTCACCCGCGCCGCCCGCGCCCGCGGCATCGTCGTCTCCGCCGCCGACCACTTCGTCCTCGGCCGCCGCGCCGCGCCGCCCGCGGTGCGCCTCGGCCTCGGCGGCGGCAAGTCCCGCACCAAGGTGGAAGACGGGCTCAACCGCCTCGCCGACATGCTGCGGGGCGGGCCGATCGGCAGTTTTTCCAGTATTTTTTAGCAGGGCGCGGAAAAAGGCTTGTCCGCGCGAGCGACGGGAGATTTTCGGCAAGATTAGGAGCGGTTGAAGCAAGATAGCGGGACTATCTTGCGAAAACGCGACGCGAGATTGACGAAAAGACCCCGAGCGCAGCCGGGCAATGGTTTTTCCGCGCCCTGCTGGGCTCAAGCGCCCCAGCGGCGGAACCAGGCCTGCAGCATCAGAAGGTGCCACAGGCGGTATTGCCAGTTGCGCAGCCCCGACTGGTGCTGGCTCCAGGTGGTGCGCACCGCCTCCGCATCGAGGAACGGGTTGTCCCGCAGCGCCGCGGGGGAGAGCAGGTCCTCCCCCCAGTCGCGCAGGGGGCCGCGCAGCCACTGCCCCACCGGCACGCCGAAACCGATCTTCGGGCGGTCGATCAACGCACGCGGCACATAGCGGTCGAGCACCCGGCGCAGAAGGTATTTGCCCACCCCGTCGCGGATCAGCATGCCGGGTGGCAGGCTCCAGGCGAACTCCACCACCCGGTGGTCGAGAATCGGCACCCGCGCCTCCAGGCTCACCGCCATGCTGGCGCGGTCCACCTTGGTGAGGATGTCGTCGGGCAGATACCCCAGCATGTCGCGGCAGCGCAGCCGCGCCACCAGGCCGGGCAGGCGCGCGGCCAGGCCGTCGTCGGGCTGGATGCCGCCGCCGCCCGGCACCGGCAGCGCGCCGTCCGGCCACTGCGCGGTGACGCGGCGGTACATCGCGTCCGCACCGTCGAGGGCGAGCAACGCCGCGCCCTTGTGAATCTTGTCGCCGAAATGGCTGGGCTTGCGGCTCGCCGGCACCGGCGCGAACAGAGCGTCCCACGCCTCCGGCGGCGGCAGGCGCAGCCCCGCCGCCAGGCCGCGGCGCAAGGGCGCGGGAATCCAGCCGGTCTTCCGCCACAGCGACGCAATGCCGAGATAGCGCGTATACCCCGCGAAGACCTCGTCCCCGCCGTCGCCGGAAAGCGACACGGTGACATGGCGGCGCGCCAGGCGCGACACCAGGAAGGTGGGAATCTGCGACGAGTCGGCAAACGGCTCGTCGTACATGTCGGCGAGCAGGGGGATCACCTCCCGCGCCTCCTCCGGCGAAACCTCAAGCTCGGTGTGCTCGGTGCCGAGGTGGGCGGCCACGGCGCGCGCGTGCGGCGCCTCGTCGAACGCCTTTTCCGCGAAGCCGAGGGAGAAGGTGCGCACCGGCTGCGCCGACTGCGCCTGCATCAGCGA
>JBFWJB010000266.1:0-4348 GCA_050253435.1 Rhodospirillaceae bacterium | reverse complement strand
GGGCCTGAGGTCCCCCGCGACGTTTTGGTTTTACCCCAGCTCTTCCCCCGCGATCGCCTTATCCAAGAGGGCGATGCTTTCGGAAAGCCCGTAGAGGGCGAAGAAGCTTCCCATGCGCGGGCCGGTATCCTGGCCGAGCAGCATCTGGTAGAGCGCCTGGAACCACGCCCTGAGGTCGGCGAAGCAGGGGTGGGTCTTGCCGACTTCGTAGACCACGGTCTGGAGGTCTTCCGGCGTGGCGCCGGCGGGCTGTTTCGCCATTTCCTCGCGCAGGTGCTTGAGCGCCGCGGTTTCCTCCGCATTGGGCTTGCGGAAGGCCTTTTTCGGCAGCACGAAATCGCGGTAGTAGGCGATGGCGAAGCGCACCAGGGAGTCGAGGAAGGGCATGGCCGCGGCGTTCGCCCCCGGCACGTAGCGGCTGAGGTATTGCCAGATCACCGCCGGGTCGTCGGAGTGGCACACCGAGACGAGGTTGAGGAGCATGGAGAAGGCGACGCTCTCGGCCTCGGCGGGCGGGTGGCCGTTATGGATGTGCCAGGCCGGATTGGCGAGGCGTTCCGCCTCGCTCTGCCGCGGGAAAGCGGAGACGAAGCTCTGGTATTCGTCCACGGCGCGCGGAATGACGTCGAAGTAGAGGCGCTTCGCGGCCTTGGGCTTCTGGTACATGAAGAGGGAGAGGCTCTCCGGCGGAGCGTATTTCAGCCACTCCTCCACCGCGAGGCCATTGCCGCGCGACTTGGAGATCTTCTCCCCCTTGTCGTCGAGGAAGAGCTCGTAGGTGAGGTTCTGCGGCTGCTCGCCGCCGAGGATGCGCACGATGCGGGAGGCGAGCTTCACCGAGTCGATGAGGTCCTTGCCCGACATCTCGTAATCCACGCCGAGCGCGGCCCAGCGCATCGCCCAGTCGGCCTTCCACTGCAGCTTGACCGCACCGCCGGTGACCGGGGTTTCCACCAGTTTGCCGTCGTCGCGCTTGTAGACGATGGTGCCGTCGCCGGGGCGGGTTTCCACCACCGGCACCTGGAGGACGACGCCGGTTTCCGGGCAGATCGGCAGGAACGGGCTATAGGTGGCGCGGCGTTCCTCGCCCAGGGTCGGCAGCACCACCGCCTTGACCTCGTCGTGACGGGCGAGGACGGCAAGCAGCGTCGCGTCGAAGCGGCCCGAGGTATACCAGTCGGTGGAGGACTGGAACTCGTACTCGAAGCCGAAGGAATCGAGGAAAGCGCGCAGCCGGGCGTTGTTGTGGTGGCCGAAGCTTTCGTGGGTGCCGAAGGGGTCGGGAATGCGGGTCAGCGGCTTGCCGAGATGCGCCCGCACCGTCTCCTTGTTGGGGATGTTGTCCGGCACCTTGCGCAGGCCGTCCATGTCGTCGGAGAAGGCGAAGAGCCGCGTCTTCACGCCGGGCGCGATAACGTGGAGCGCATTGCGCACCATGGTGGTGCGCACCACCTCGCCGAAGGTGCCGATGTGCGGCAGGCCCGAGGGGCCGTAGCCGGTCTCGAACAGCACATAGCCCTTTTCCCCGCCTTCGTTGCCTTTGCCGCGTTTGGCCAGCCGTTTCTCCAGCAGGGCCTTGGCTTCCTGGAACGGCCAAGCGTTGGAGGCGAGCGCGGCGGCAACGAGATCGGACATGATGGTGTTTTCCTGAAACGTCGAAATGCCTCGCCGCATCCGCGCGGCGAGGGGGAAAGCGAAGCTAGGCAATGCGCAGGCCGGTGTCAAATGGCGCGTATCGCCGCCACTCGCCCTGCGCACGCGTTCAGAACGACTTCGCGTGTTCCAGAATGGTGTCGCAGAGCTTGGCCTTGGCCTTGTCCTTCAAGGCGCTGAGGGAGAAGGTCTCGCCGTTGCCGGTTTCGAGAATGCCCTTGGTCCCGGAGAGGTAGGAGGACGAGGCGGTGCTGACGCTGCTGCTGCCGGTGAGGCTGCTCAGCAGCGATTTCGCCGTGGAGCTCTTGAGGTAGCTGTTCTGCACGCAGTAGCTGAGAAGGCCGCTGGTGTTGGAGGCGTTGGCCGAAGAGACGTCCGGCAGCATGCTCTTGAGGCTGGAGCCGAGCGCGCTGCCGAGATCGTTGAGAGTCTGCGCCTGGCCGGTGGCGGAAAACCCGGCCAGCACTGCGCCGAGAATCAAGACACCCCTGCAAAACCGAAACATCGATCAAGACCTCCTCTCGTTGCGGCGGTGGCGGCGCATCGCGCCGCCCGGCCCGGTGGCGACAGGATAGCCGCTGTCCGCCGCAGCCGGAAGGCGGGCTCGATGAAATTATCGCGCGCCGTTGCGTGACCAGCCCCACGCAAAAGCCGCCCCAGGCGCATTGACGGGCGGATCGGGTGAGCGTATGTGGAATTCTTCCGAGAATCGCCGCCTGCCGCGGCGGGCCCGCACATACCGAGACGATGACCCAGCCCTCCCTTTGCATACGCGTCCTCACCGAGACGGACGCCCCGGCCTTCCGCGACCTGCGCCTCGCCGGCATCGCCGAACACCCGGAATACTTCGGCGCGCCCTATGCCGAGGAGGAGGCCGCCGGGCTTCCGCTGTTCGAGAAGCGCATCCGCGGCAGCCTGCCGGGCGATGCGATGTTCGGCGTCTTCCGCGGCGAGCGCATGGTCGGCATCGCCGGAATGTTCCGCGCCGCCAGCGGCACGATGCGGCACCGCGGCACCCTGTGGGGCGTCTATGTGGACCCGGCGGAGCGCGGCGGAGACACCGCGGAGCGCCTGATCCGCGCGGTGATCGCGCACGCGCGGCAGCACGTGGACGTGCTGACCGGCCTGGTCACCGTCACCAACCCGCGCGCCCGCGCCTTCTACGTGCGGCTGGGCTTCGGCTTCAGCGGCATCGAGCGCAAAATTCTCAAGGTCGGCGGCCGCCACTTCGACCAGGAAATCCTGGTCATGGATTTCACCGCCGAAGCCCCGTAAGCGCCGCGCGCCACCACCGCAAATTTTACATGCGCACGTTTGTACGCGTGACGATATTATGGCTGTCGTTCAATCTCAGCCGCATCAGGAAACCCGCTTCCGTGACCCCTTCTCCGCTACCCGCCACCCAGAACAGCACCAGGGCCGGCATCGCCATGATGGTCGCCTCGACCCTGCTGTTCTCCATTCTGTGGATTTTCGTGAAGATTCTCTCCGACCGCTACTCGGTCTACGAGATCGCCTTCTTCCGCAACTTCTTCGCCCTCATCCCCGCCACCTGGATGCTGCTGCGCCACCCCGCGCCAGGCGAGATTCTGCAGGTGCACCGCATCTCCGGCCACGTCTGGCGCGCGGTGCTGGGGGTCACGGGAATTCTGCTCGGCTTCCTCTCCTACCACCTGATGCCGCTGGCCGATGCGGTGGCGATCTCGTTCATGGCGCCGTTGCTGGTCACCGCGCTGTCGGTGCCGCTTCTGGGCGAGCGGGTCGGCATCTTCCGCTGGAGCGCGGTGCTGGTGGGCTTCGCCGGGGTGATGATCATCATCCAGCCGGGCGAAGGGCTGATCACCCCCGGCGTGCTGGTGGCGCTCGGCGCGGCGCTGACCAGCGCGCTGGCGCAGATCACCATCCGCCAGCTCAACCGCCGCGACCACCCGCTCGCCATCGTGTTCTATTTCACCGTGTTCGCCACCGTGTTCACCGCGCTGCCGCTGCCCTTCGTCTGGCAGGCGCCGCAGGGCTGGGACTGGGGCCTGATGATCGCCTTGGGCCTGGCGGGCGGCGCCGGGCAGTATTTCATGACCCGCGCCTTCAACCTTGCGCCCGCCGCGGTGATCAGCCCGTTCAACTACACCAGCCTGCTGTGGACCACCGTCGCGGGCTGGGTGCTGTGGAACACCATCCCGCACCTCCACGTGTTCGTCGGCGCGACGATCGTGGTGGCGAGCGGCCTGGTCATCCTCTACCGCGAAAGCCGCAAGGGCATCCCGCCGCTGCCGCCGACGACACGGTGAAACGCGAAAACCTTCCGGAGGGTCTCCCTCCGGGGGATTTCCACCCTCAAATCGCCCCACCGGGGCGATTTGTCCCCTGCGGGGACCGGGGTTCCAATACCCTCCGCACCCCCCATAAGGTTTGGTTTTTGCGCATAGCGCCATAAGCCCGTGCGGCTGCAACGGACGCATTGCCTACCGCAAAAATTCATGGGGGTCTGGGGCCCGCGGCCCCAGCGGGGTCCGGGCGGCGCCCGGCCTAGTTTTACCCCTTCACCAGCTCCGCCAGCCGCGCGCCGTCTAGCGCGGGGACGAAGCGGCCCTTGTATCCGGTGCAGGGTTCGGCCGCCAACATGGCGTTGAGCACCGCCTCCTCCACCGCCTCGGCGACGGCGAGGAAGAGCGGATCGAAGATCGGAAGAGCGTCG
>JBFWJB010000265.1:0-4364 GCA_050253435.1 Rhodospirillaceae bacterium | reverse complement strand
TCTTCACCAAGGGCCAGTACAACCCGACCATCGGCATCGCCGGCGTCTCGTGCATGCCGTCCACCGCGAAGATCGCCCAGAAGGAGGCCTACGCGGTCAACCCCTACGCCATCATCATGCCCCTCGCCATGGGCGCATCGGTGTGCGGCGTCATCGTTTCGGCCATCGCCGTCGGCGTCTTCGCCTCCACTATCGGACTGGTCGGCTGATCCTCTCCGCCCGCCGCGCAACGCCGCGGCGGGCGTCGATCCAAGGCGGAACCGGCGGCAGCCGCCGGTTCCAGTTCCGGAGAAATGCGGCCCGCGCGGTATGTGCGGATCGCGTTTGAACCCAACCACATGAGGTCCGCTTCATGACAAAGCAAAGGAAATGGGACAATCTGGCCGCCGACACCGCGGAGCGGATGGCAGCTGCCGGCCGTTTCATCGGGAAGGGCAAGGAAGTCCAGGCCAACGATGTGGTGGCCCTGCTGGAGGCGGTGATCCGCCCCGGCGACCGCGTCAACATCGAAGGCAACAACCAGAAGCAGGCGGACTTCCTCTCCGACTGCCTCAACAAGGTGGACAAGGGCAAGGTGCATGACCTGCACATGGTGCAGTCGTGCGTGCCGCTCGCCTCGCACCTCGACCTGTTCGAAAACGGCATCGCCAAGAAGCTCGACTTCGCGTTCGGCGGTCCGCAGGCGGGCCGCGTCGCCAAGTTCATCCGCGAAGGCAAGATCGAGCTCGGCGCGATCCACACCTACCTCGAGCTGTTCGGCCGCTACTTCCTCGACCTGACGCCGAAGGTGTCGCTGATCTGCGCCTACGAGGCCGACCGCGAGGGCAACCTCTACACCGGCTTCAACACCGAGGACACCCCGGTGATCGTCGAGGCGACGAAGTTCCGCCAGGGCATCGTCATCGCCCAGGTCAACAAGATCGTCGACAAGATCCCGCGCATCGACATTCCGGCGGGCTGGATCGACGCGGTGGTGCAGTCGCCGAAGCCGTTCTTCATCGAGCCCCTGTTCACCCGCGACCCGGCGCTGATTACCGACCCCCAGATCCTGCTGGCGATGCTGGCGCTCAAGGGCGTCTATGCGGAATACAACGTCGCGAGCATGAACCACGGCATCGGCTTCCTCACCTCGGCGATCGAGCTGATGCTGCCGACCTACGGCGAGGAGCTGGGCCTGAAGGGCAAGTGCTGCACGCACATGATCCTCAACCCGCACCCGACGATGATCCCGGCGATCGAGGAAGGCTGGGTGGACACCATCCACTGCTTCGGCGGCGAACTCGGTATGGAGAACTACGTGGCGTCTCGGCCGGACGTGTTCTTCATCGGTCCCGACGGCACGCTGCGCTCCAACCGCGCCTTCGCGCAGACCGCGGGCCACTATGCGGTCGACATGTTCATCGGCGGCACCTTGCAGATCGACCCCTACGGCAACTCGTCGACCGCGACCGCCAACCGCGTCGCGGGCTTCGGCGGCGCGCCGAACATGGGCTGCGACCCCAAGGGGCGGCGTCATTCCACCGAGGCGTGGCTGAAGTGTGGGCAGGAGCTGCCCTGCATGAAGGAGCAGACCGGTCCCGTGCCGCGCGGCAAGCGCCTGGTGGTGCAGGGCGTGGAAACCTTCGGCGAGGGGCGCGCTCCGGCCTTCGTCGAGGAGCTCGACGCCTGGAAGCTGGCGAAGAACGCCAACCTCGAACTGCCGCCGGTGATGATCTACGGCGACGACGTCACCCACATCATCACCGAGGAAGGGATCGCCTACCTCTGCCGCTGCGAGACCATGGAGATCCGCATGGCGGCGATCCGTGCGGTCGCCGGCTACACCGATATCGGCCTCAAAGCGAAGCCGGAAGAAACCCGCCGCCTGCGCGATGCAAAGATCGTCCAGACGCCGGAAGATCTGGGCGTCGATCGCAACCGCGCCAGCCGCGACCTGCTTGCCGCAAAGAGCATGCAGGATCTCGTCACCTGGTCGGGCGGACTCTACGAGCCGCCGCCGCGGTTCCGGAACTGGTAAGCGAGGAGGGACGGCAATGGCTCTCAATACCATCGAATTCGAATGCAAGAGCGCCGCTCCGGCGGCTTTGGTCGGCCAGCCGCTGCACTTCGGCGTGGTCGGCTCCGGCGATCTGGAAGTGCTGATGGAGCCCAAGGCGCTGAAAGGCGCGGTCGCGGTCAAGGTGGTGACCCCGGTTTCGGGCTTCGACGACCTGTGGCGGCGCGTGCTCGCCACCTTCGTCGAGAAGAGCAATCTCGGCGACGTCAGCATCGAGATCAACGACAACAACGCGACACCGGCGGTGGTGATGCTGCGTCTGCGGCAGGCCCTGTCCGAAGCGGCCGCCTGAAGCGAAAGGAACCTAAGGCATGTCGAATTGGAGCAATCTCCAAACTCGGAGCTTTCTGGAATCCGACGCGCGCGCCCGTGCGATCGGCCTGGTGGATGAAGGCTCGTTTACCGAACTCGTCGGTCCGTTCGACCGCCGCACCAGCCCGCACCTCGAGGTGCTGGGCGAGGCGGTGGAATTCGACGACGGCATCGTCACCGGCATCGGCAAGATCGGCAAGACTCCGGTGTTCGTGATCTCGCAGGAAGGCCGCTTCATCGGCGGCGCGGTCGGCGAGGTCGGCGGCGCCAAGATGGTCGGCGCGTTGAAGGCGGCCCGCGCCTTCGCCGAGAAGATCGCCAAGGACTATCCCCAGGCGAAAGAGGAGGAGAAGCCGATCGTGGTGATCTCCTTCGAGACCGGCGGCGTGCGCCTGCACGAGGCCAACGCGGGCCTTCTCGCCCATGCGGAGGTGATGGACCAGTTCCAGCGCTGCCGCGGCATCGTGCCGGTGGTTGCGGTGATCGGCTCGAAGGTCGGCTGCTTCGGCGGCATGGGCTTCGTCGCCGCCGCCACCGACGTGGTGGTGATGAGCGAGTTCGGGCGCCTGGGCCTCACCGGGCCGGAAGTGATTGAGCAGGAAATGGGCAAGGAGGAGTTCGATTCCGCCGACCGCGCCCTGGTGTTCCGCACCACCGGCGGCCGCCACAAGTACATCATGGGCGACTGCAACTTCCTGGTCGGCCCGAGCGTCGCGGACTTCCGGGCGCAGCTTGCCGAGCTCGCCAAGGTGCCGCGCGCCAAGTTTGCGGAATTCCGCCGCATCGGCACCCCGGAGCTGGTGGAAGCGCAGCTCAAGCGCGTCGCGCTCGCCGCGGAGATGCAGCCCAAGGACGCCCGCGACGTGTGGGCGAAGGCGGGCAACGCCGACCCCGTGGCCCTCGGCAAGATACCCCTGGCCGATTTCCACAAAACCGCGAAGCGCCTGACGGTCTAGCCCCGGCACGAGGAAACAGGAGAGTCTGATGGAAACCATGGAAGACATGGAAACGTTGTTGGGTCAGGGCCGGACTGCGATCGGTCTGATTTTCGATCCCGACAGCTTCACCGAGAACAAGGTGGGCGCGAAGACCTTCGACGATCCGGACTTCGGGCCGGGCGCGGTGGTCGGCACCGCCAAGCTCGACGGCAAGCCGGTAACGGTGATCGCCAACGACGCCGACGCCTTCAACGAGAAGTTCCCGGTGGTCTACGCCGGCATCATCGGCATGGAGGAAGCCTACAAGATGGCGCAGGCGGTCTACGCCACCATGGCCGCCGATGCGGCCAAGCCGAAGGCGGAGAAGCAGGCGATCGTCCTCGTCGTCGACACCCCCGGCAACGGCCCGGGCAAGACCGAGGAGATCTTCGGCATGAACAAGGCGACCGGCGCCTATCAGCTGGCGCTGGCCGAGGCCCGCATGGCCGGGCACCCGATCGTCGCCATGGTGATCGGGCGCGCGATCTCGGGCGCGTTCCTCTGCCACGGCCTGCAGGCGGACCAGATCCTCTCGCTGGACTCCAAGTTCGGCACGATGATCCACGTCATGCCGCTCACCTCGATCTCGCGCATCGTCAAGAAGGACATCGAGGTGCTGGAGAAACTGGCGGAAGGCAACCCGGTGTTCGCCGCCGGTCCGCAGTTCTTCTATCGCCTCGGCGGCGTCGAGGAGATCGTTGCCTCGGTCGAGGCGATGCGGGCCACGGTGATTGCGCACGTCGCCGAGGTGCGCGGCCGCAAGGTCAAGGGTGAGGACGACACGCTGGGGCCGTGGGGCCGCGGCGCGTTGGGTGCGGAACGCGGCGGCCGCGCGGTGCGGCCAGAGGTGATTGCGCTGCTTGAGAAAGAGCTCGACGCGGTCGCTTCCAAGTACCTGCCCGGCGCCGCATAAGCAGGAGGACCCAAACCGATGTCCGACGATCTGGATCGTTTTGAGGAACTGGCGGAAACCTTGTCGACGGCGCCGTCGCTGGCGGAGATGCCGCGGCGGACGCTTT
>JBFWJB010000264.1:0-4373 GCA_050253435.1 Rhodospirillaceae bacterium | reverse complement strand
GGAACCCTGTCCAGGATGCTATGAGACGCGCCGCCCGCACCCTCTCGGTCGCCATCGTCATCGCCCTCGTCCTGTGGGCGCTGGGGCTGGTGCGCTTCGTCGCCACCATGCCCGGTGCGGTTTCCGACAACCGCACCCGCACCGACGCCATCGTCGTGCTCACCGGCGGCAGCGACCGCCTGTCCACCGGTCTCAAGCTGCTGCGCGAGGACTATGCCGGGCGTCTCCTGATCTCCGGCGTCGCCGAGACCCTGACGCTCGACCGACTGCTGGAGCAGCAGAACCTCGCCGACTATCCGGCGAAACTGCGGGCCCGCGTCTCCCTCGGCCACATGGCCACCAACACCGTTCAGAACGCCTTCGAGACCGCCGCCTGGTGCCGTGAGGAAGGCGTGCGTTCGATCCGCCTGGTCACCGCCGGATACCACATGAAGCGCAGTCTGCTGGAACTGCAGCACGCCATGCCCGACGTGCGCATCATCCCGCACCCGGTGTTCCCCGACGCGGTGAAGCAGGGCCAGTGGTGGAAATATCCCGGCACCCTGCTGCTGATGGCCCGCGAGTACTCCAAGTTTCTGGTCGCGAGCCTGGTTCACATGTTCGGCCTGACTTCCGAGGAATTCTCGTGATCCGATCGCTCATCTTCAACATCTGCTACGTCGCCTGGACCATCCTGCTCGGCGGCGGGCTGGTTTTCATCCTCCCCCTGCCGCGCCGCTACATGGTGGAGGGCAAACGCCTGTGGACCGGCGGCATCGTCTTCATCGCGCGCTGGGTGATGGGCATCCGCCACGAGGTGCGCGGCCTCGAAAACCTGCCCAAGGGGCCGGTGATCCTGGCGGTGAAGCATCAGTCGGCGTGGGACACTTTCTTTTTCGACAGCGTGCTGCCGGATGCGGTCTACGTGCTGAAGAAGGAACTGCTCTCCATTCCCTTCGTCGGCTGGCACATGCGCAAGACGGAAATGATCGCGCTCGACCGTTCCGCCGGGGTGAAGTCGATGCACATCCTGCTCGCCAAGGCGCAGGCGACTCTCGACGCCGGGCGGCAGATCGTGATCTTCCCCGAGGGCACCCGCACCGCGCCCGGCACCGCGGGCCGCTACATGCCGGGGCTCGCCATGCTCGCCGCCGCGGTGGACGCACCGGTAGTGCCGGTGGCGCTCAATTCCGGCCTGTTCTGGGCGCGCAAGGCGTTTCTCAAACAGCCGGGCACGATCATCGTGGAGTTCCTGCCGCCGATGCCCAAGGGCATGGACCGCCGCGCCTTCCTCAACGAGCTGCAAAGCCGCATCGAGGACAAGACCCGTGCGCTCGAGTCCGAAGGGCGCAGGCAGATCTCCTCCCGATGAGGGATGTGGATAACTCTGTGGACGGAAAGCCGTTTATCAGGCTTACCTGATATGTAAGGGCGAACGGCGAGTCGAAGCGATTTTTCCGGCACGGCGGCAAACCCGCGAAGAGCATCCCGCGCCTACGCCGCGGAATTGCCGGCGTGCGCCGCGCCTTCACATGATTTTCATTCAAAATCAAGGACCAACGCTGCCGCTGCGGCGGTCTGCGGCGGCGGCGGCACGACTCGGTTGCGATTCGTGCGCCGCGCGCGCGGCAGGGTGGCGGCAAAACAGTCGAGAAATCCCAAGGCGTTTCAGATGATGCTGGACCTGTGGACAACTCCTCATTAGAAGTTTCCGGTTCGGGTTTCGGCATCGCCGCCCCGGCCCGTCCGCCCGGCGCGGAAGCGCGCCTTCCCCTCACCGGAGCTTCCCGCATGCCTTTCTCCTTCGGCGACCTGCGCCAGGCGATTTCCGAAATGATCTGGCGCGAGAAGTACCGCGCCGTCTCCGCCATCGGCGAATCCGTGGAGGAGACCCCGGCGGACACCCACGCGCGCGTCTGCGCCGGGGTGTATGCCGCCGACCCCAAGGCCGAAACCGAGGCGCCGCGCGCCGCCGCCGCGATGGACGCGATGGAGTGGTGCCCCGCCGGGCGCATTCTCGCAGGCGCGGGCACCGGCCGCGCGGTGACGATGATCAACTGCTTCGTCAACGACGCGGTGCCGGATTCCATGGGCGGCATCATGGCCGCCAACACCCGCGCCGCGCTGACCATGCAGCAGGGCGGCGGCATCGGCACCGATTTCTCCACCATCCGACCCAAGGGCGCGCTGGTGGACAAGACCGGCTCCATCGCCTCCGGACCGATCTCGTTCATGGAGATCTGGCAGGCGATGTGCGGCACCATCATGTCCGGCGGCACGCGGCGCGGCGCGATGATGGGCACGCTCGCCGACGACCACCCCGACCTGCTCGACTTCATCTCCGCGAAGCAGCAGCCGGGGCGGTTGAGCAACTTCAACGTCAGCGTGCTGGTCTCCGACGCCTTCCTGCGCGCGGTGGATGCGGATGCGGACTGGGACCTCGGCTTCGCGGTAAAGCCCGCCGACCCGGCGCGCATCGTCGCGGTGAAGGAGAGGGACGGCCGCCCGTGGTACGTCTACGAACGCCTGCCCGCGCGCGCCCTGTGGGACCGCATCATCCGCGCCACCTACGACGCCGCCGAGCCGGGGGTGATCTTCATCGACCGGGTGAACGCGGCGAACAACCTGGCCTATGCCGAGACCATCCACTGCACCAACCCCTGCGGCGAGCAGCCGCTGCCGCCCAACGGCGCGTGCAACCTCGGCTGCGTCAACCTCGCGGCGCTGGTGCGCGAGCCCTTCACCGAGGAATCGCGCTTCGACTTCGCGCGCCTGGCGGAAGTGGCGGCGATCGGCGTGCGCTTCCTCGACAACGTGCTCGACACCACCCATTACCCGGTGCCGGAGCAGGCCGCCGAGGCGGCGGCGAAGCGGCGCACCGGCATCGGCATCATGGGCCTGGGCACCGCGCTGCAGATGCTGGGGTTGCGCTACGGCACCGACGACGCGGAGGCGATGACCGCGCGGATCATGGAGATGCTGCGCGACGCCTGCTACCGCGCCTCGGTGGATCTGGCGCGCGAGCGCGGGCCCTTCCCGCTGTTCGACAAGGCGGCCTTCCTCGACCGGCCGTTCATCCACGCCCTGCCGCAGCCGATCCGCGCCGCCATCGCCAAGCACGGCATCCGCAACGGCGTGCTGCTCACCATCGCCCCCACCGGCACCACCGCAATCTATAACGCCAACGTCTCCTCCGGGCTGGAGCCCACCTTCGGCTGGCGCTATTTCCGCAAGGTGCTGCAGGCCGACGGCGCGCAGCGCGAGTTCGCGGTGCTCGACGCCGGGTTCCTCGCCTATTGCCGGATCAACGGTCTCGACCCGGAGACCGCGCCGCTCACCGATCTGCCGCCCACCATGGTCACCGCGCTCGAGCTTTCGGTGGAGGAGCACCTGCGCACCCAGGCGATCTGCCAGCGCTATGTGGATGCGAGCATCAGCAAGACGATCAACTGCCCGGCGGAGATGGACTTCGACGCCTTCAAGGCGGTCTACGCGCTGGCCTACGAGCTCGGCTGCAAGGGCTGCACCACCTACCGCCCGTCGCCGCTGCGCAAGCCGATCCTCAGCACCGAGGGAAGCGGCGGCGAGGAGCCGCCGTGCGCCGCCCCGGCGCCGCGGCCGGAAGCGCTCTCCGGCACCACCTACAAGCTCAAGTGGCCGCTCACCGACGAGAACTTCTACGTCACCATCAACGACGTGGAAACCGCAGGCGGCGGGCGCAGGCCCTTCGAGATCTTCATCGCCTCGCGCTCCGCCGAGTTCGCGGAACTGCTCTCCGCCCTCACCATCACCATTTCGGCGATCATGCGCCGCACCGAGGACCCCTCGTTCCTCATCGAGGACCTGAAGACGGTGCGCGGCGCGCAGGGGGCCTGGGTGCAGGGGCGCTACGTCAACGGCGTGGTCGCCCTGATCGCCGAGGTGATGCGCCGCCACATGGCCAACCTCGGCCTCGGCGAACCCGAGGACGAACCCGCAGGCGCGCCGCCGCCGGCGGACCCCGGCGCGCCGATGGGCGAGATCTGCCCGAAGTGCCACGCCCCCACGGTGTTCCGCCAGGAAGGCTGCAAGAAGTGCCTCAACTGCGGCTATTCCACCTGCGGATAGATCAGCGCGAACGCGCCGCGATCAGCCCGATCTCGACGCGCGCCCCCAGCGGCAGGGCGGCGACGCCGATGGTGGTGCGCGCCGGGAAGGGCTGCGTAAACGCGCGCTCGTAGGCCGCGTTCATCGCCGCGAAATCGTCGATGTCGGTCAGGTAGACCGAGCACGAAACCACATCCTCCGCCCCCAGTCCCGCCTCCTTCAGCACCGCGAACAGGTTGCGGAAACATTGCGCCGTTTGCGCGCCAACGTCGCCGTCCAGCAGCTTGCCGGTGGCGGGGTCGAGCGGC
>JBFWJB010000263.1:0-4378 GCA_050253435.1 Rhodospirillaceae bacterium | reverse complement strand
ACGTAGTGCTCGGCGGCCGCGCCGACCACCGCCTCGATGCGGCGCACGCCCGCGGCGACCGCGCTCTCCGCGACGATCTTGAACAGGCCGATGTCGCCGGTGCGCGAAACGTGGGTGCCGCCGCACGGTTCGACGGAATAGGTGCTGTCGCCCTCGCCCATGGAGACGACGCGCACCTCCTCGCCGTACTTCTCGCCGAACAGGGCCATGGCGCCTGCCTGGATCGCCGATTCCGGGTCCATCAGGCGGGTGGTGGAGGGCAGGTTGGCGCGGATGCGATCGTTGATCTCCGCCTCCACCGCCGCGCGGTCCTCGTGGGTGAGCGGCTTCGGATGGCTGATGTCGAAGCGCAGACGGTCCGGCGCGACGAGGGAGCCCTTCTGCGTCACGTGGTCGCCCAGGCGGTGGCGCAGCGCGGCATGCAGGAGGTGCGTCGCCGAATGGTGCGCGCGCACCGCAGAACGGCGCTCGTGGTCCACCTCGCAACGCGCGGCATCGCCCACCGAGATCGTCCCGCCTTCCAGCACGCCCATGTGGACGTGCAGGGCACCGACCTTCTTCTGGGTGTCGGTGACGGAAAGGCGCGCGCCGTTGGCAAAGGTGATCTCGCCCGCATCGCCCATCTGGCCGCCGGATTCGCCGTAGAACGGCGTTTGGTTGAGCAGCAGCGCCACCGCGCCCGGCTGCGCGGTCTGCACCGGCTGGCCGTCCACCACCAGGGCGGCAACCGTGCCCTCCGCGCTCTCGGTGTCGTAGCCGAGGAACTCGGTGGCGCCGATCTTCTCCTTGAGGTCGAACCACACCGCCTCGGTCGCCGCCTCGCCGGACCCGGCCCAGGCCTTGCGCGCATCGGCGCGCTGCTTCGCCATGGCGGCGTTGAAGCCTTCCTCATCCACGGTCATGCCGCGGGCGCGCAGCGCGTCCTGGGTAAGATCGAGGGGGAAGCCGTAGGTGTCGTAAAGGCGGAAGGCCACCTCGCCGCCGAGCACGCCGCCCGCGGAAAGGCCCGCGGTCTCGTCGTCGAGGAGGCGCAGGCCGCGCTCCAGCAACTGTTTGAAGCGGCTTTCCTCCAGCTTGAGGATTTCGGCGATCAGCGCCTCGGCGCGGGCAAGCTCCGGATACGCGCCGCCCATCTTGGCGACCAGCGCGTGCACCAGCTTGTAGAGCAGCGGCTCGCGGCAACCCATCAGGTGGGCGTGGCGCATGGCGCGGCGCATGATGCGGCGCAGCACGTAGCCGCGGCCCTCGTTGGAGGGCAGCACGCCGTCGGCGATGAGGAAGCACGAGGAGCGCAAATGGTCGGCGATGACGCGATGGGAGACCTTGTGCGGGCCGTCCGGGTCCACGCCGCTCGCGTGTGCCGAGGCCTCGATGAGGAAACGCATCAGGTCGATGTCGTAGTTGTCGTGCTGCCCCTGCAGCACCGCGGCGATGCGCTCCAGCCCCATGCCGGTGTCGATGGAGGGCTTGGGCAGGTCCATGCGGGTGCCGTCGGCCTGCTGCTCGTACTGCATGAACACCAGGTTCCAGATCTCGATGAAGCGGTCGCCGTCCTCGTCCGGGCTGCCGGGCGGACCACCGGGGATGTCCTCGCCATGGTCGTAGAAGATTTCCGAGCACGGGCCGCACGGGCCGGTATCGCCCATGGACCAGAAGTTGTCGGATGTCGGAATGCGGATGATGCGGGAGTCCGGCAGGCCCGCCACTTTCTTCCACAGGTCGAAGGCGACGTCGTCCTCCGAATACACGGTGGCGAGCAGGCGGTCCTTCGGCAGGCCGAAGTCCTTGGTGATCAGCGTCCAGGCGAAATCGATGGCGTCGGCCTTGAAATAGTCGCCGAACGAAAAGTTGCCCAGCATCTCGAAGAAGGTGTGGTGGCGCGCGGTGTAGCCCACGTTGTCCAGGTCGTTGTGCTTGCCGCCGGCGCGCACGCACTTCTGCGAGGTCACGGCGCGGTTGTACGGCCGGTGCTCCGCCCCGGTGAAGACGTTCTTGAACTGCACCATGCCCGCGTTGGTGAACAACAGGGTCGGGTCGTTGCGCGGCACCAGGGGCGAGGACTCGACGACCTGATGCCCGCGGTCCTTGAAGAAGTTCAGAAACGCGGAACGGATATCGTTGGTGGTGGTGGTCATAATCGTTTTCACCGGCGCAAATGTTCGACCCTTCTCCGCAATGCCTTCCGGCACCCGCGAAGCGAAGGACTTATGTATCGCGCGCCCTGGAGGAAGTCAAAAAAGTTGTCCGGGCAAAGCGGGGAATACGCGCGGAATCAGCCGACCGGCGTGCAGAGTTCGACCAGGAAGCCGTGCAGGTCGCGCACGTAGGCGACGGTCTGTCCCCAGGGCTTGTCTTCCGGGGTCTTGACCAGGGCAGCCCCGGCGGCGACGGCGCGCTCCAGGCCAGCGGGCACATCCTGCGTCACCAGGGCGATTTCCGCGCCGGGCGGCGCATCGCCCGGACGCAACGGACGGTAGCCCAGGTTCTCGCCCTCCAGCAGCGCCTCGGAGGCGAAGGCGAGCGCGGTGTCGCCGGTGTCCATTTCGGCAAAGTTTCCGCACTCGGTGATCATGCGCTGCGACAGGCCGAAGGCCCGTTCGTAGAACGCCACCGCGGCGCGTACGTCCGGCACGTACAGAATCACATATCCCAGTTTCATGATCTCTTGTCCTTTGCGGAAATGCGGAACCCGGTGGCCCACGCATGTCAGAGGCAGAACGTCCCATCCGCCTGGCGGCGCTTGCGATGCGGGGTCCATGACCACCACGCCGTCGCCTCGCCGGTCCGCGCCTGGTGCACCGCCGCGGCAAAGACGTCCCATACGCACGGATCGTGGCGACGCCCGGATGCGGCATTCAGACGGAGATAAAGATCATCGGGGTCGCACACGGCGAGTTGCGCGACGCTTTCGATGCCGAGCGCCGCGAAATCGCGGCGCGTCGCCGGGCCGACGTTGGTGAGAGACATCAACTCGTCCCTCTCCCTGCCGTGCCCGGTTTTCGCCATGGCCTTACGGCTCGTCCACCGGTTCGGTGGTGTCGGTAAGCATCGCCTCGACGATGAGGCCCGCATTGGCGCGGATCGCGCCTTCGATTTCCGCCGCGGCTTCCGGGTTGTCCCTGAGAAACTGCTTGGCATTGTCGCGGCCCTGGCCGATGCGCTGGTCCTTGTAGGAGAACCAGGAGCCGGATTTTTCGATCAGGCCGCCCTGCACGCCGAGGTCGAGGAGTTCGCCGGTCTTGGAAATGCCGATGCCATAGTCGATATCGAATTCCACGGTCTTGAACGGGGGAGCGACCTTGTTTTTGACCACGCGCACGCGAGTCTGGTTGCCGGTGACCTCGTCCTTGGTCTTGATCTGGCCGATGCGGCGGATATCCAGGCGCACCGAGGCGTAGAACTTGAGCGCGTTGCCGCCGGTGGTGGTTTCCGGGTTGCCGAACATCACGCCGATCTTCATGCGAATCTGGTTGATGAAGATGACGAGGGTGTTGGAGCGAGACACCGAGCCGGTGAGCTTGCGCAGCGCCTGGCTCATCAGGCGGGCCTGGAGGCCGACATGGGAATCGCCCATTTCGCCTTCCAGTTCGGCGCGCGGGGTGAGCGCGGCGACGGAGTCCACCACCAGCACGTCCACCGCGCCGGAGCGCACCAGGGTATCGGTGATTTCGAGCGCCTGTTCGCCCGCATCGGGCTGGGAGATCAGGAGGTCGTCGAGGTTGACGCCGAGCTTGCGGGCGTAGCTGGGGTCGAGCGCGTGTTCCGCGTCCACGAAGGCGCAGGTGCCGCCGCGCTTCTGCGCCTCGGCGACGACGTGCAGCGCGAGCGTGGTCTTGCCCGAGCTTTCCGGGCCGTAGATTTCGACGATGCGGCCGCGCGGCAGGCCGCCGATGCCGAGCGCGAGGTCGAGGCCGAGGGAGCCGGTGGAGATCGCCTCGATATCCACGGCGTTTTCGTGCTGACCGAGGCGCATGATCGAGCCTTTGCCGAAGTTGCGCTCGATCTGCGCCACCGCCGCTTCCAGAGCCTTCTGCTTGTCCATTGTTTCCTTATCCACCAGGCGAAGAGCCGTTTGCATCATGATCGAGCCTCGTTATCCCATATTTCACGGCGGGCGTCACCGCTCCGGGCATGGAGGGCAGGAGATCATGTTTTGTTCTCATTGTCCAGAGAAAAGAACTTAAAGAGAACATTCGGGCGTCACGGGGCCGCATCGCGGCGTTCCAGAGCCTCGGCCACCTTCTCCGCCAGCGCCTCCAGGGAGAACGGCTTGGCGAGAAAGAGCACGTCGGGCGAATCGGCGAGGTCGTCGGAGGCGATATCCTCCGAATAGCCGGACATCAGCACCACGCGGATAGCCGGGTATTCCTGCCGCACC
>JBFWJB010000262.1:0-4399 GCA_050253435.1 Rhodospirillaceae bacterium | reverse complement strand
CGGACTGGCGGTCGTTCCAGCTTTCCGAGGTGGCGATGTTGAGGTTCACCACCTTTCCGCCGTTCGACATGCTGCGCACTTCCGGGTCGCGGCCCAGGTTGCCGATGAGAATGACTTTGTTGACCGATCCGGCCATGTGGTTTCCCCTTTCCTATGCGCGTGGTCGTTCGAGGGCGTAGCCTAGTGCATTAACCGCCGACAGGAAAGCCCCCGGAGAAGGTCCCCGGGGGCTTTCCCGCATGGCGCGGCGCGCCGCCTATTTCGCGTAGTCGAACTTGCCGCCCATCCACTCGTAGAACACGTAGCCCGGCGCCTTGGGATCGCCCTTCTTATCGAACTCGATGGTGCCGAGCAGGGTGTCGAACTTGCCCGCGTGCAGCGCCTTGTTGAGGTCTTTCGCCTTGACGCTTTTGGCCGCGGCGGCGGCCTGGGCGAACACCTGAACGGTGGCGTAGCTGTTGAGGGTGTAGCCCTCGGGCTCGAAGCCGGAGGCGCGGAAGGCCTCGACGATCTTCTTGTTCTTCGCATCCTTGCGCGGGTCCGGGGTGAAGGTGAACAGCGTGCCGTCCGCCGCCTTGCCCGCGATCTGGCCGAATTCCGAGGTGGCGAGGCCGTCGCCGCTGACCATGCGGGGGTGATAGCCCTGCTCCGCCGCCTGGCGCATGATCAGGCCGCCCTCGGTGTGGTAGCCGCCGAGGTAGACCACCTCGACGCCTAGGTTCTTCATCTTGGTGACCAGGGCGGAGTAGTCCTTCTCTCCCGCGGTGTAGGCTTCGTAGAGGGTTTCCTTGATCCCCATCTTGTTCAGCCCGGCCTTGGTGGCGTCCGCCAGACCCTTGCCGTAGCCGGTCTTGTCGTGGAGGATGGCGATCTTCTTGCCTTTGAATTTCTGCGCGATCATCGCGGCGGCGACCGGACCCTGCTGGTCGTCGCGGCCGCAGACGCGATAGATGTTGGAAAAGCCCTGTTCGGTCATCTTCGGATTGGTGGAGCTGAACGACATCATCACGATGCCTTCGTCCTGATACACCGCCGAGGCCGGAATCGACGAGCCGGAGCAGAAGTGCCCGGCGACGAAGACCACGCCGTGGTTGGCGAACTGGTTCGCCACGGAGACCGCCTGTTTCGGATCGCAGGCGTCGTCGCCGACTTCCAGTTTCAGCTTCTGGCCGAGCACGCCGCCCTTGGCGTTGATGTCCTTGACCGCCTGCGCGGCGCCCTGGAACACCTGCTCGCCGAAGTTCGCGTAGCCGCCGGTGCGCGGCCCCGCGACGCCGATCAGAATGTCCGCGTGGGCGATTCCCGAACCCAGCGCCGCCATGGCGACGCCGACATATAGAGCCTTCTTCAACATGCGCATTCCCTCCATGGGGGTGTCCCCGGGTTCCTTTCTTGCCTGCAAACCTAGCCGTGCGGCACGAAATTTCAAAGATGTGTTTTCTCGCGGTATTTTAAATAACGCGCGCCGCCAAAGAGAAACCCCCTGGGGCCGCGGTCCCTCCAAGGATCGGAGGGACCGCGGCGCCGCAGCGGGAATCCGGTCAAACGGCGGAGCCGCTTACTTCACGTAGTCGAAGGCGCCGTTCTTCCACTCGTAGAAGGTGAAGCCGGGCGCCATCAGGTCGCCCTTCTTGTCGAAGCCGAAGTCGCCGAGCACGGTCTTGAACTTCATGCTGTGCAGCTTCTTGTTGACTTCGGCGGGCTTGGTGGACTTGGCGGCCTCGACGGCCTGCGCGTAGGCCTGCATCGCCGCGTAGGTGTAGAGGGTGTAGCCTTCCGGCTCGTAACCGCCGGCGCGGATCGCCTCGACCAGCTTCTTGTTGGCCGGGTTCTTGCGCGGATCGGGGTTGAACGAGAACAGCACGCCGTCGCCCGCCTTGCCCGCGATCGCCGCGAACTCGGAGGTGCCGAGCGCATCGCCGCCGACCATGGTCGCCTTGAGGCCCTGCTCGCGCGCCTGACGGATGATCAGGCCGCCCTCGGCATGGTAGCCGCCGAGGAAGATCACGCCGATGTTGGCTTGCTTCAGCTTCGTCACCAGGGCGGAATAGTCCTTTTCGCCCGCGGTGTAGGCTTCGTACATGGTCTCCTTGACGCCGAGCTCGTTGAGCTTCTTCTTCATCTCGTCGGCGAGGCCCTTGCCGTAGGCGGTCTTGTCGTGGAGGATCGCGACGTTCTGGCCCTTGAACTTCTTGAAGATCAGCTCCGCGGCGGTCGGGCCCTGCTGGTCGTCACGGCCGCAGACGCGGTAGACGTTGGAAAAGCCCTGCTCGGTCAGCTTCGGGTTGGTCGAACCCCAGGAAATCTGGATGATGCCTTCTTCCTGGTAGACCGCAGACGCCGGAATCGAGGAACCGGAGCAGTAGTGGCCGTTGACGAACTTCACGCCCTTGTTGGCGAACTGGTTCGCCACCGCGACCGCCTGCTTCGGGTCGCAGGCGTCGTCGCCGACTTCCAGCTTCAGCTTCTGGCCGAGGACGCCGCCCTTGGCGTTGATGTCCTTGACCGCCTGTTCGGCGCCCTTCAGGCCCTGCTCGCCGAAGGAGGCGTAGGGACCGGTCATCGGACCGGCGACGCCAACGATGATGTCGGCCTTGGCGATGCCCGCGCCCAAAGCCAAAATCGCAACGCCCGCGCACAAAGTCGTTTTCAACATTTTGGTAAACTCCTTAACCGGTTATCGCCATGTGAGGTCTCTGTCCACCCGTACGCTTCTTTCTTGTCGCGGGCGCCGGAATAAACGCCCGCGTGCGGAGCTGTGCCGCTCCTTGATTAATGGGTTTTCCCGGCCGCTTCGTGGCGACGTTCCCGCCAGTCGAAGGGGCCGCTGCGCTCGTAGAGCCAGGGGTACTGCGCAACCATCTTGAAGGCCTCTTTCTCGCGGTACGAGGCGAGGCCGACAAGCACCAGATACACCGAACCGATCAGCCAGCCGGAAACCGACAGCAACTGTCCGCCGAACAGCGAGAACACGAAAAAGCGGTTGGCCAGGCCGAGCAGCAGGCAATACGGCACCACCTGCCAGCGCGGACGCCAGGTGTTGGCGATGGCGCGCCCGGTCATGAAGGAGATCCACCCCATCATGATGCAGGTGAAACCGATGAACACGATCAGGCTGGAGCCCAGGGTCTCGATCATGCGTGGCCTCCTTCCAGATAGGCGGCGCGGATTTCCGGATTGTCCAGAAGCTCCTTGCCGGTGCCGCTCATGGTGATCACGCCGTTGACCATGACATAGCCGCGGTGCGCCAATTTCAAGGCGTGGAAGGCGTTCTGTTCCACCAGGAACACCGTCACCCCAGCCTCGTTGATCTTCTTGATGATGTCGAAGATCTGCCGCACCACCAGCGGCGCCAGGCCGAGGGAGGGCTCGTCGAGCAGCAGCAGGCGCGGCTTGCTCATCAGCGCGCGGCCGATCGCCAGCATCTGCTGCTCGCCGCCCGAGAGCGTGCCGCCGCGCTGGCTGCGGCGCTCCTCGAGGCGCGGGAACAGGTCGAAGACCATGCGCACGTCTTCGTCGAAGGTGGAGCCGTCGGTGCAGAGCGCGCCCATCTGCAGGTTTTCGAACACCGTCATGCGGGCGAAGATGCGGCGGCCCTCCGGCGACTGGGCGATGCCCAGGCGCACGATCTCGTGGGTCGGCACGCGGGTGAGGTCGCGCCCTTCGTAGAGGATGCGGCCATGGCGCGCCTTGGGCTTGCCGAACACCGTCATCAGCAGGGTGGACTTGCCCGCGCCGTTGGCGCCGATCAGGGTGACGATTTCGCCCTGCTTGATCTCCAGATCGACGCCCTTGAGCGCCTCGATCTGGCCGTAGAAGGTGTGGACGCCCTGAATCTTAAGCATCGGCCGCCTCCCCTTCTTCCGCTTCGCCCAGGTAGGCGCGGATCACCGTCGGGTCGTTGCGCACGAAGGCCGGATCGCCGTCGGAAATCTTCCGGCCGTGGTCCAGCACCACGATGTGGTCGGAGATTCCCATCACCACGCTCATGTCATGTTCGATCAAAAGAATGCCGATCCCCTGCTCGTCGCGGATCGACAGCAGAAGCTCGTTGAGTTCCAGGGATTCGCGCGGGTTGAGGCCCGCCGCCGGCTCGTCGAGGCAAAGCAGGCAGGGCTCGATGCACATCGCGCGGGCGATCTCCAGGCGGCGCTGGTCGCCGTAGGGCAGGTTGCCCGCCTCCCAGTCGGCGCGCGCCGTGAGGTTCACCCGGTCGAGCCAGAACTTCGCCTTCTCCACCGCCGCCTTTTCCGCATCGCGGTAGCGGGAAAGCCCGAGAAGACCGGCCAACGCGAAGGCCGAGGCCTTCATCAGCCGGTTGTGCTGCGCGATGATGAGATTTTCGAGGACCGTCATCTTCGGGAACAGGCGGATGTTCTGGAAGGTGCGGCCGACATCG
>JBFWJB010000261.1:0-4401 GCA_050253435.1 Rhodospirillaceae bacterium | reverse complement strand
CTCCAACACGCCGGGGCGCACCCAGCAGCTCAACTTCTTCAATCTCGGCGGCGCGCTGATCATGGTCGATCTGCCGGGCTACGGCTTCGCCAAGGTGCCGAAGTCCCAGGTCGACGGCTGGACCGAACTGATCATGGACTACCTGCGCGGCCGCCGCGAGCTTGCGCGCGCCATGCTGCTGATTGACGCGCGGCACGGCCTGAAGGATAAAGACCGCACCGTGATGTCGACGCTGGACACCGCCGCCGTCAACTACCAGATCGTTCTGACCAAGGCCGACAAGATCGGCCCCGGCACTTTGGCGGACACCGTCGCCGCCGTTTCCGCCGAGGCCGCAACCCATGTCGCCGCGTACCCGGAAGTTCTGGTGACGAGCTCGGAAACCGGCCTCGGCATCCCCGAACTCCGCGCCGTTCTCGCCGAGATCGCGGCGCGCCGCTGACCGACCCAGGAGCCCCCGCCGATGACCGCCACGGAGCCGCCGATGTTCACCCTGCCGATCGAAGACCCGGAAGACATGCTCGTCAAGGCGCGAACTCTCTCCGAGGCCCTGCCCTACATGCGCAAGTACTCGGGCAAAACCTTCGTCATCAAGTACGGCGGGCACGCCATGGGCGACCCGGAACTGGCGATGCAGTTCGCCCGCGACGTGGTGCTCTTGAAAAAGGTGGGCATCAACCCGATCGTCGTGCACGGCGGCGGGCCGCAGATCGGCCAACTGCTGGAGCGCCTGCGCATCCAGAGCTCGTTCATCGACGGCCTGCGCGTCACCGACGCGGCGACCATCGACGTCGTCGAGATGGTCCTCTCCGGCAAGATCAACAAGGAAATCGTCACCTGGGTGAACGATGCGGGCGGCGTCGCCATCGGCCTTTCCGGCAAGGACGGCGACATGATCCGCGCGCGCAAGCTCACCCGCACCGCCAAGGACCCGGACTCCAACATCGAGAAGGAGCTCGACCTCGGCTTCGTCGGCGAGCCCTATGCGGTGGACCCGACCATCCTCTCGACGCTGGCCAAGTCCGACATGATCCCGGTGATCGCACCGATCGGCATCGGCGATAACGGCGAAACCTTCAACATCAACGCCGATACCGTGGCGGGCGCGGTGGCGGGCGCGGTGCACGCCGCGCGCCTCTACATGCTCACCGACGTCTCCGGCGTGATGGACGGCAAGGGCAACCGCCTCACCGACCTCACCGGGCCGGAGGTGGAGGAACTGATCGCCGAAGGCACGATCAAGGGCGGCATGATCCCCAAGGTGGAAACCTGCCTCGCCGCAGTGCGCGACGGGGTGGAGGCCGCGGTCATCCTCAACGGCAAGGTGCCGCACACCATCCTTCTGGAAATCTATACGCCGCAGGGCGCGGGCACCCTCATCCGGGCGCGCTGAGATGGGCGCGCTCGACCGCTCGCTGATCGGCCTCGCGCTCGACCTGGCGCAGGCCGCGGCGCCGGTGGCGAAAAAATACTTCCGCCAGCCGATCCCGGTGGACGACAAGGCCGACGCCAGCCCGGTCACCATCGCCGACCGCGAAATCGAGCAGACCCTGCGCAAACTCCTCGCCACGCGCCGCCCGCAGGACGGCGTGATCGGCGAGGAATTCGCCGCCACCCGGCCCGGCGCGGCGCATACCTGGGTGATCGACCCGATCGACGGCACCAAAAGCTTCATCACCGGCAAGCCCAGCTTCGGCACCCTGATCGCGCTGTTGCACGAGGGCGAGGCGGTGCTGGGCATCATCGCCCAGCCGATCACCGGCGAAACCTGGCTCGGCGCGAAAGGCCACGCGAGCACCCTCAACGGCGCGGAAATCCGCACCCGCAGCGGGCGTACGCTCCCCCAGGCCTACCTCTATTCCACCGCGCCGGAAATGTTCCACCCCGGCGCGGAAACCGAGGCCTTCGCCCGGCTGCGCCGGCAGGTGAAAGGCACCCGCTTTGGGGCGGACTGCTACGCCTACGGCCTGCTCGCCATGGGCTGCATCGACCTCGTCTGCGAGGCGGACCTCAAACTCTACGACTACGCCGCGCTGATCCCGGTGATCGAAGGCGCGGGCGGCAAGGTCGCCGGCTGGTCCGGCGAAGCCCCGCCGCTGACCACGGACGCCGTCACCGGCCGCATCCTCGCCGCCGGATCGCCCGAACTCTTCGCCGAGGCCCAGGCCGTCCTCGCTCCGTGATTGGGAGGAAAAGCCTAATGCGGTTGATTCAAAAACTTTGCGGGGGGACTCGGTCCCCCCACGCCCCCCATAACTTGTTTTGCGCGAAGCGCCATAAGCCTGCGGCGATTGCAGCAAAGGTATTGCCTGCCGCTACGCGGCGAAAAACCAGTTATGGGGTCTGGGGCCCAAGGCCCCAGCGGGTCCAGGGCAGCGCCCTGGCCTTGTTGTTGGTTTCCCTCCTCACCCTGATCACCCCCGCCAACGCCGCCGCGCCGCAGCCGATGCACGGCATGGCGATGCACGGCGCGCCGAAGTATGCGGCCGGGTTCAGCCATTTCGACTATGCCAACCCGGCTGCGCCGAAGGGGGGCGCGTTGCGGCTGCACGCCATCGGCGGCTTCGACACGCTGAATCCGTACACCTTGAAGGGGATGTCGGCGGCGGGGCTGGGGCTGACCTACGACACTCTGATGACCTCTTCGATGGACGAGGCGTTCAGCGAATACGGGTTGGTGGCGAAGACGATCACGGTGCCGGAGGACCGCTCCTGGGCGCGGTTCGATCTGCGGCCCGAGGCGCGCTGGCACGACGGCAAGCCGATCACCCCGGCAGACGTGATCTTTTCCTTCAACGTGCTGAAGGAGAAGGGCGATCCCTTCTACCGCAGCTATTACGCCGGGGTGGCGAAGGTGGAGCAAAGCGGCCCGCACGCCGTGACCTTCACCTTCCGCGAGGCGGGCAACCGCGAGCTGCCGCTGATCGTCGGCCAGATGCCGATCGTGCCCGAGCACTATTGGAAGAACCGCGACTTCGCCGCCACCACCCTGGAACCGCCGCTCGGCAGCGGACCGTACCGCATCTCGGGGGCGGAGGCCGGACGCTTCATCACCTATGAGCGGGTGAAGGACTACTGGGGCCGCGACCTGCCGGTGAATGCGGGGCGCTACAACGCCGACACCCTGCGCTACGACTATTACCGCGACACCACGGTGGCGCTGGAGGCGTTCAAGGCCGGGGCGTTCGACATGATCTCCGAGTACGAGGCGAAGAAGTGGGCCACCGCCTACGACTTCCCCGCGGTGAAGGACGGCCGGGTGATCCGCGCGGAGATTCCGCACCACACGCCTTCGGGCATGCAGGGGTTCGGCTTCAACACCCGGCGGCCGGTATTCGCCGACCCGCGGGTGCGCGAAGCGCTGGCCTATGCCTTCGACTTCGAGTGGACCAACGCCGCCCTCTTCCACGGCGCCTACCGGCGCACCGAGAGCTATTTCGACAATTCGGAACTTGCCGCCAGCAAGCTGCCGGACGCGCGGGAGCTGGCGATCCTCGAACCCTTCCGCAAGGACCTGCCGCCCGAGGTGTTCACCAAAATCTACCACGCGCCCGAGGTGGTGGGGGAAAACGGCCTGCGCGCCAACCTGCGCACCGCGGTGGCCAAACTCAAGGCCGCGGGGTGGGAGATCAAAAACGGTACGATGACCGAGGCGGCGACCGGCAGGCCGCTTGCCTTCGAAATCATGCTCAACGGCGTGCAGGGCGCGGCGTTCGAGCGCATCGCCCTGCCCTTCATCCAGAACCTCAAGCGCATCGGCGTGCAGGCGAGCCTGCGCACCGTGGACGTCAACCAGTTCCAGAACCGGGTGCAGCAGTTCGACTTCGACATGATGGTGGTCTCGTTCCCGCAGTCGCTCTCGCCGGGCAACGAACAGGAGAGCTTCTTCGGCTCGGCGATGGCGGAGCGCCCCGGCTCGCGCAACGTCCTCGGCGTCACCTCGCCGGCGGTGGACGCGCTGATCCGCCGCATCGTGCTCGCCAAGGACCGCGAGGACCTGGTCGCCGCCACCCGCGCGCTCGACCGCGTTCTCCTCTGGTCGTTCTACGTGATCCCGCAGTGGTACCTGCCCTACGACCGCCTCGCCTACTGGAACCGCTTCGGCATGCCGAAAACCATCACCATCCGCGGCACCGACACCTGGACCTGGTGGATCGACCCGGCCAAGGACGCGGCGCTGAAGCGGGAGTAAAACCAGGCCGGGGCTCTGCCCCGGACCCTGCAAAGGGTCACGGCCCCTTGTGTTTTGCTTGAGCGGCATGATGGAAGCGCCGCCGGAGGGGACAAATCGCTCCAGTGGGGCGATTTGAGGGTGGCAATCCCCCGGAGGGAGCCCCCTCGCAACGTTTTGGCCCGGTTTTCCAGGCTTGCACTTTCCGGAAAAAGGCCAGACATAGGAGG
>JBFWJB010000260.1:0-4410 GCA_050253435.1 Rhodospirillaceae bacterium | reverse complement strand
AGAAAAAGATTACGGCGGGCGCAAGCGCCCGCCGTGAGAATGGTCAAAAAACCGCGCTGGCGCCTATTTCATCGGCCCGACGCGGTTTACGATACGTTCGACTTCGCGCTCGACGATGCGCTCGACGATGCCCGGCAGGTTCTCGTCCAGCCACGCCTTGAGGATCGGGCGCAGAAGCTCGCGCACCAGTTCCTCCAGGGTGACGCCGAGCTGGCCGATACCCAGGTTGCGATTCGCCAGAAGGCTCGCCAAGCTGGCGAACGCCTGTTCCGAAACGTCTTGCGTCGCGCGCTCCAGCAGCACTTCCGGCGTCGTCGGCGGCGGCTCCGGCGCCATAACGAAGATCGGCCGCGGCTCCGGCTCCGGCGGAAGGAAGACCTCTTCTTCTTCCTCCTCGATCTCGGGCTCGGGTTCGGGTTCCGGCGCGGGCGGCGGCGGCGGCGCGAGGCTCATGTCGTCGGTGAGGTCGAGAACGTCCTCTTCCTCCTCCAGCATGTCCTCGGGCAGCAGGGAAATCGGTTCCGGTTCCGGCTCGGGCTCCGGGATCGGCGCAGGCTCCAGTTCGGGCATCGGTTCCGGCTCCGGCTCGGGCTCGGGTTCCGGCTCGGGTTCGGGTTCCGGCGCGGGCGGCGCCTTGGCGGGCTTCGGCGCGGCCGCAACCGGCGCCGGTTCCTCGGCCGGGGCGATCTCGCCGCCCTTCTTGCCGTCGTCCTCGGACAGAATACGCCTGATGGAGGCCAAGATGTCCTCCATCGACGGTTCCTGCTGGCCCTTATCCTCGCTCATGGATGTCCCGGCCTTCTCTCTACGCTACCCCCGCGCGGGCTTGGACCCCCTGCCCGCACGACTCACCCGTCAACCCATAACACAGGTTGTCCAAAAACTTAACGGATTTTCACTGCGAAGAACAGCCGCGTTATTTAGCGGATTTCAGGCCTTCGCGCCCGTCGTCGGAAAACACCGAGGTGCCGAACCACGCGCCCGCCGCTTCGTCGTAGTGCGTCTTCGGGTCGTAGAGCGGCGCATCGAGCCCCATGTCGGCGGCGGTGAGGCGGCCGATCGCGGAGAGCACCTGATAGGACGCCAGCGCCTCGCTGCGCTGCGCCCTGACCAGATTGACCCGCGCGTCCAGCAGTTCCTGCTCCGCATCCAGCACGTCGAGCACGGTGCGCGAGCCGACCTCCGCCTCGCGGCGCACGCCGTCGAGGGCGATTTCCGAGGCGCGCACCTCCTCGCGATAGGCGACGATCTGCGCGCGCGCCGAAGTCAGCGACTCCCAGGCGCTGGTGCCGTTTTCCACCACCGAGCGCTGCACCCGCTCCAGCGCCTTGCGGCTCTGCGCCAGCTGGTCCTTGGCGGCGCGCAGCCGCGCATAGGTGCCGCCGCCTTCGTAGAGCGGCATGCTCACCGTCGCGCCCACCGAATAGACTTTCATCTCGTCTTCGGAATAGCTCTGGTCGTTGAGCTGGCTGGCGGACGCCACCAGGTTGACCTTGGGCAGAAGCTCGGCGCGCACCACGCCCACCGCATCGTCCTGTGCCTGCACGGTGAAATCCGCAGCCTTGTAATCCGGGTTGGCGGCCACCGCCTCCTTGAGCAGGGTGACGAGGTCCGGCGGCAGGGCGTCGGCCGAGGGCACCCGGGTGATGCCTTCCGGCGCCTTGCCCACCGCCCGCTGATAGGCGGCGCGGGAAACCTGGAGGTTGCCCTCCGCGGTGACGCGGTCGGCCTGCGCCTTGGAAAGCCGCGCCTCGGACTGCGCCACGTCGGTGCGGGTGATCTCGCCCACCGCAAAGCGGTCGCGCGAGGCCTCCAACTGGCGCTGCAGCACCTGTTCGTTGCTGGTGGTCAGGTCCACCACCGCAAGGTCGCGCCAGACGTCGAGGTAGGCGGTCACTGCGCCGAGCAGCACCGTCTGCTCCACCGAGCGCAGGCTCTCGCGCCCCGCATAAACCTGGTTCTTCGACCGGCTCACCGCGTTGACGGTGCCGAAGCCGGTGAACACCGGCTGGGTGAGCGTCACGCCGAAGCTGCGCTCCTGCCGCCAGATATCGCGCTGGGAGACGCCGGAGATCCGGTAATCGTCGCGCTTCACCGAAGCGCCGTCGGCGGAAAGCGTCACGCTCGGCCGCCAGCCGGAGAGCGCCTGCGCCACCCCCTGGTCGATGGAGCGCAAATAGGCCCGCTGCTCCAGGAGCTGCGGATTCGAGGCATACGCCATGGCCAGGGCCTCGTTCAGGGTCTCCGCCTGCGCGGCGCCCACGGGCGCCGCCGCCAGCAGGGCCGCCAGGGCCACACCGCCGCTCAGTCTATGGCCGATCTTCGCCATGAAACACTCCATCTCCGAAGAAGCACCGTCCCCTTGCGGAACGGACGCGGATGACGCCCCTCGGCATCAAGGAACCCTACGAGAGAAACCCACGCCGACTATAGCAAAGACATAGGCGGTGATATCGGAACGCAAGGGGTTGCGCGCAAGAAGTCATCGCCGTCGAGGCAAACGTGACTGCCAATTTATGGACCTATGGGTCCAGGAATTGGGATATTAGGTCGCGCATACCGCGATGTCCAGACGGAAAGCCTCGCCTGCCGACGAAAAAACCTGACTTTAGAAAACGAAAGCGGGCGCCCGCACGAACCCCGCCAACGGCGCGACCGTGGCGTCGAATTCGACGCGGTGGCCGAACGCGCCGCCGCGCCGCGTCACCAGAGTGGCGCGGCCGATGCCCTTGTCGCGCACCACCGCGACGAGGCGGCCGCCTTCGGCCAGCTGCGCGCGCACGCCCTCGGGAATCTGGTCCACCATGCCGTCGATCAGAATCACGTCGTAGGGGCCCTGGCCGGCCAGACCGGCGGCGAGCGGACCTTCCACCACCGCGGCGTTGTCGATGCCCAGCCCGAGCAGCGTTTCCGCCGCCCAGTTGGCGAGCTTCGGGTCTTCCTCCAGCGCCACCACGCTGCTCGCCATGTGGCCGAGCACCGCCGCGGAGTAGCCGCTGGCGCAGCCGATGTCGAGCACCGCGTCGGTGCGCTGCACCTCGGCGAGCTGCAGCAGACGGGCGAGCGCCAACGGCTTGATCAGGAAGCGGCCGGGCGCGACCTCGATGTCGTCGTCGATGTAGGCCAGGCTTTTCGCCGGCGCGGGCACGAACACCTCGCGCGGCACCGACCGCAGGGCCGAAATCACCAGAGAATCCGTCACCCGGTTGGTGCGGACCTGATTGTCCACCATGTTGCGGCGTGCCAACTCGAAATCCATGCCCATATCCTCGACCGACTGCGTTGCCTTGCCCGAACGGCGGAAACCCGCCACGAGCCTTTATATAGCCTCACCCCCCGCGCCATACAAACGGAAACGCCGCCCCCGCCGCGGCGCGCAAAAAGAGCCTTGACCCCTGCGGTGGGTTCGCTTATAGATCGCGGCCTCACCGGGGACGTCCCGGCAGAGAACCGGGCGGCAGGTCCGCCCGTATGCGCGCGTTTCCGGAGTAGCTCAGCGGTAGAGCAGCCGGCTGTTAACCGGCTGGTCGGGGGTTCGAATCCCTCCTCCGGAGCCAGCGCATCCCTCCCCCCCATGCACGACACCACGCTGCGCCGTATTCCGGCGGCTGTGGAATTGGGCTATGCTGGCGGCGTTGCAACGTCCGTGGGGACCCATCCTGGACCGCAGGGCGGAAACCGGCTCGAAACGCGACCGCCGCCTCGATCTCTTCCGGGGCCTGGCGCTGATTTTCATTTTCGTCGATCACATCCGCGGCAATCCCCTCGGCTGGTTCACCATCCGCAACTACGGATTCAGCGACGCCACCGAAATCTTCGTGTTCATCTCCGGCTATTCGGCGGCGCGCGCCTATGGCATGAGCGCCGCCGGCGGCGACTTTCTCTTCACCTCGGCGCGGATCTGGCGGCGCTGCTGGCAGCTTTATGTCGCGCACATCCTTTTGTTCATCATCTTCGCCACGCACGTCGCCTCGGTTTCCGCGCGTTTCGGCAACCCGATGTTCGCCGAGGAAATGAACGTCGCGAGCTTCCTGCGCGACCCGGAAGCCACGCTGCTGCAGGTGCTGCTGCTGCGCTTCCGCCCGCTCAACATGGACGTGCTGCCGCTCTACATCGTACTGCTGCTCGCCTTTCCGCTGATTCTGCCGCTGCTCAAGCGCCTGCCGTGGGTCACCCTGGCGCTGTCGGCGGCGCTGTGGCAGTGCACCCGCGCCTTCGACATCAACTTTCACACCTATCCCAGCGGCGGCGTCTGGTTCTTCGACCCTTCGGCGTGGCAGCTGCTGTTCGTTCTCGGCGCGCTCACCGCGCTGCGGCCGGAGATTCCCGCCCGCATCGCCGCCTCGCGGCGGTGGCTCGACATTCCCGTGGCGGCGTTCCTCGCCTTTGCCCTGGTAGATCGGAAGAGCG
>JBFWJB010000259.1:0-4415 GCA_050253435.1 Rhodospirillaceae bacterium | reverse complement strand
CGGGCGAGGCCGCCTCCCTCGCCGCGGCGCTGCCCGGCGTGACGGAAAGCTGCGTGGTCTGCTTCGGCGACGTTCTGGTGCGCCGCTATATCCTCGACCAACTGGCGGAGGCCGAGGGCGACGTGGTGCTGGTGGTGGACGGGCGGGAGGAGATGCGCGCCGGCGGCATAGACCCGGTGCGCTGCGCCCGCCCCATGGCCTCGCCGTGGCTGGACGACGGCGCGGTGGAGGTGCTGGCCGCGGGCGGCGCGGCGGCGGCGGACAGCGCGGGCCGCTGGATCGGCCTCGCCAAGTTCTCGCAGGCCGGGCGCGACGCCCTGGCGGCGGAGCTGGACGGGATGCGCGCCGAGGGCGCGCTGGACTCCGCCGATCTGCTGGACGTGGTGGAGCGGATGCGCGCCCGCGGCGTTGCGGTCGGCGCGATCTACATCGACGGCCACTGGCTGGATGTGAACTCCGTTCCCGACGTGGTCTCGGCCAACCGTTTCCTCTCTTCCGGAGCGTCCTCATGATTACCGCGGAATCCTTTTTCGACGCGGCCCTTGCCGCCGGTTTCGACGTCTGCACCGGGGTGCCCTGCTCGTTCCTTACGCCGATCATCAACCGCGCGATCGGCGATCCGCGCATCCGCTACGTCGGCGCCACCAGCGAGGGCGAGGCGGTGGGGATCGCCGCCGGTGCCTGGCTCGCGGGCAGAAAGCCGGTGGTGATGTTCCAGAACTCCGGCCTCGGCAATGCGGTCAACCCGCTGACCTCGCTCGCCTATCCTTTCCGCATTCCGATGCTGGCGGTCTGCACCTGGCGCGGCCAGCCTGGGGTGAAGGACGAACCGCAGCACGCGCTGATGGGGCGCATCACCTGCGGCCTGTTCGATCTGCTGCGGGTGCCCGCCGTGCCCTTCCCGCAGGATGCGGCGGGCCTTGCCGCGGCGATCCGCGCCGCGGACGCCTACATGGCGGCGGAAAGCCTGCCGTTCGCCTTCGTCATGGCCAAGGGCAGCGTCGCCGACGAACCGTTGCAGGAAACGCCCTGGCCGGAACGGCAGCACGTACAGCCCGCCGGGCGGCTGGCGCGCGGCGCAGCGCCCACCCGCTATGCGGCGCTCACGGCGGCGCTCGGCGCGCTGCGGCCGGAGACCGCGGTGATCGCCACCACCGGCAAGACCGGGCGGGAGCTTTTCACCCTCGACGACCGGCGGCAGTTCCTCTACCTCGTCGGCTCCATGGGCTGCGCCAGCGCCGTCGGCCTCGGCGTGGCGCTTCATGCCGAACGTCCGGTGGTGGTGCTGGACGGCGACGGCGCCGCCCTGATGAAGCTGGGCAACCTGGCGACCATCGGCGCGCAGCAGCCCGCGCGGCTGATCCATGTGGTTCTCGACAACGGCGTCCACGATTCCACCGGCGGCCAGAGCACCGTCTCCCCGGTGGTGGATTTCGCCGCGGTGGCGGCGGCCTGCGGCTACCGCCGGGTGGTGCGCTGCGACGGCCCTGCCGCCTTCGCCGCCGAGCTGGCCGCCGCGCAGGAACGGGCGGAAGGGCCGGTGCTGCTGCATCTCGCGGTGCGGCCGGGCTCGATCGACAACCTCGGGCGGCCGACCGTGGCGCCGCCGGACGTGGCGCGGCGCTTCCGCACCTTCCTGGCGGAGTGACGGCGAGTGGCGGAACCGATGCGCGCGATCATCCTGGCGGCGGGGCGGGGCAGCCGCCTCGGCGGGCTCACCGCCGACCTTCCCAAGGCGCTGCTGCCCGTCGAGGGAGAGGACTCCCTGCTCGATCTCTCGCTTGCCGCCCTGGCCGCCGCGGGCGTCGCGCGGGTGAGCCTAGTCGTCGGCTTCGCGGCGGAGAAGATCCGCGCCCGCCTTGCCGCCCGCCCCGCGCCGCTGCGCGTCGACTTCATCGATAATCCTCACTGGGCGGAAACCGGCAGCGTCGCCTCGCTGCTGCTGGCGCTGGAGGAGCCGTTGGACCCGTGGACCCTGGTGGTGGAATCCGACCTCCTCTACCACCCGGACTTTCCCCGCCGCGCCCTGGCGCAACGCCGCGACACCATCCTGGTGGCGGACGCCACGGGCTCGGGCGACGAGGTGTGGATTCTCGCCGACGGCGCGGGCCGCCTCACCCTGCTGGGCAAGCGGATTCCGCCGGGGCGGCGCGGCGAGGCGGTGGGCGAGTTCGCCGGGATCAGCCTGTTCTCGCGCGAACTCCTGCAAATCTACCGCGTCCGGGCGCAGGCGATGCTCGCCGCGGGCGCGGCGACCGGCCACTACGAGGAACTGGTGTTCGACATCGCGCAGACGGAACGCCCGGTTTCGGTCCTCCACCTGCCCGGCCTGCCGTGGACCGAAGTGGACAACGCCGCCGACCTCGACCGCGCCCGCGGCGCGGTCTGGCCCCGCCTCCGCCCCCCTGAAACGCGCGGGCTGTAAAATTCCGCAGGTGCGGCCTTTATTGGGAGAGTCCTTTGGACGTTTCTAGGGTTAAGGCTTTAGAGCATATAGAAGATTTTGCCAGGGGGTTTTCCGTTCCCGAATGCGCGCACGATGCGGGGTTGGCAAAAGACGTCACCGTGCTGATTAAAACCTTCGAGCGGCCAATGTGTATCGCTTGGGGCGTGACCTCCTTAAAGAAATACTATCCTTCATTGACGGTTCTGGTCTGCGACGACAGCCGGGATCCGCTTTTTGGCGATCGCAGCGAACCGCTGCCGGGCGTGCACTGGTTGTGCAAGCCGTTTGAAGATGGGCATATGGTGGGGGCCGGGCGTAACTTTCTGGTCGATCGGGTCAAAACGGATTTCTTTTTTCTGACTGACGACGATGTTCAGTTCACATCCAAATCCGATCTGAAATCCATGCTCGATTTTCTTCAAGAATACGATTTCGACATGGTTGGCGGCACCCAAAGCCCCTGGGATTACGGCACGGCGACATTCGCCGTGGACAATGGCGAGCTGATCGAGAAGCACTATGACTATAGAGGCATCGTAGCGCCGGGGTTCGTCGCGTGCGACCGTCTCTCCGTCGCCTTTCTTGCCCGGCACGGAACGGTCTCGCGGGTGCGGTGGGAGGAAAACGTAGGCCGGAATGAACACGCCGATTTTTTTTATCGGGCCTCTCGCCAGGGGCTGAAAATTGCGCAGATGGGGCGGTTCTGCATGACCCACAAACGCCGGTGTGAGGTTTGTGAAAGCCTGAGCGACTGGCTTCGTGGCCTATGGAGCGGCCACGCCAGCAAGCAATACAGAATATCCATGTATGGGGGAGGTGAAAGTGAAGAAGAAGCCCTTGAGGCTCATCGTAAGCTCTATCAGAAGCATATTCTTGAAAAGAACGGCATTACGGGCATTCGGGACGACAAAAGCCTGTTTCGGCTTATTAAGCTGTTTTTCGTTATCGGGCACCCGGTTTTCAACCTGAAGCCTGGAATACCCGCCGTTCAACGCAACGTATCGAGCCGCGCATAATGCCGATCAAAGACCATTTTCTGTTTTATCTGGATGATATGGCCAACATGACCATAGGTCAGCAACGGCGTATCCGCCGGCCTGCCTTTGCCGCCTTCTACAGGCAATCGGTCGAAGACGTGATCGACGTTCTGGACAAATGCGGGTTGACCTATTGGTTCGCAGAGGGCTGCCTGATCTGGCTTTTGCGGTATGGCACGAATCATCCTGAAGAAATCGACGACGTCGTGGACGACGATGTCGATGTCATGGTCGAGGTTGCCTCGGCAGATGAGTGGCTGGAGATTTTTCCGCGGGTTCGCGCCTTGCTGCAGGAAAAGGGCTGGCGGCGGTTCGCAGCCTACCCCTACCCCGAACGCAAGGGGCTGCAACCCAGCAAATTCAAGGCCTGGAACATGCGGTTGTCGCCGCTGCTGGCGGTTGGCCTGGACCTGATGATGTACATTCGCCGCCCCGGTGCGGATACCGTCTACATTCATCACGGCACTCCGGACGGCCTGTTCTCGGCCTGGGGCGGGCAGATGCCGGCTTCGTTCATATATCCGCTTGGAAAGGCTTGCTGCTATGGGCGCGCCGTTCCTTGCCCGGCGCGCCCGCGGGCGGTGCTCTCGCGCTGGAACGGCGGCGAATATGAAGAGGAAAAACTGCCCTACCCGTTGCGGGAGATAAGTGTTGCAGAAAAGGCCTTTATCGATCGCCGCGCAGATGAATTGCGTTCGCGAGGGTTCTTTACGCTTCAGGATGGCGTGTAGGGCATGAGTCCGGCCAAGCTGAAGGCCTGTCCGGCAGAGGCATTCAACCGGGCGCCGCAAGGTGCCGGTTTTTTATTTGGGGCTGTCCTAGCTAAGGACGTTTTTGGCGGGAATCGACCCATGCTTTCAGTTGGTTAAGCAGGTCTCTATGGCTCCCGCCGTTGAACCGCCATTCGCACTCCTTCAGGAACAGGTAGAAGC
>JBFWJB010000258.1:0-4424 GCA_050253435.1 Rhodospirillaceae bacterium | reverse complement strand
CTGCAGGGACGGCGTCTTGATCGCCCCGCCGAACAGCTCCACCTGACCGCTGAAGCGGATGCCGTCGGGAATGCCGAGATTGGCGTCGGACGCGCCCGGGGTGGCGAAGGACAGATAGATATTCTTACCGCCGAGCAGCCATGCCTGAAGCTTGGAATAATCCTTGATCAGCAGCGCCGCATCCTTGACCGGGGCCTTGGCCAGGTCTCCGGCGGTCACCGCCTTGCCGTGGGTTTTGTCGTAGATGACGGTATATCCCTCCGACAGCCCCACCTCGGCCACCGCCCCGGCCAGCAGCAGCGGCCACATCTCCGGAGCGACCGCGAAGCCGGCGGCGGTCTCCGCCAGTTCGGCGGTATTCAAAATCTCGTACATCGTCACGTCGAGCTGGCTGTAGGCGGTTTTCACCCCCAGCCCCTCGGGGACCGGCACCTCGCCCAGAAGCCCCACCGTCAGGTCGCCCGCGGTGGTCATGTCGTGACCCCAGAGGTTCGCCTCGCCGCCGAGGCCGAACTTGATGGACGGAGGATCGGGCTGCACCTCTCCGGAAACCGCCACGTTCTCCAGTTCGAAGCCCTTGATGCCCAGGGCGTTCCTCCAGGTGTCGCTCATTGCGCCGCTGAGGCTGAGGCCGATTTCCTCCTCGGCCAGCTGCACGCCCAGGGTGCCGGTAAAGTCGAAGGCGGTATCGTTGTACTGCACGTCGAACCCGGCCAGCAGGCCTGCCTCGAAGGTGGCGTCCACCACCTTGAGGAAGACGCCGATCTTTTCCGCCCCGCTCATCTTTGCCGGTTTGGCCTTGATGAAGGCGGGCAGCTTCAGCCCGTTCTTGCGCAGGTTGTCCAGGCTCAGGCTCTGCGCCATGAGGAATTCCAGGTCGAGGCTGAGAGGGTCGCCGTCGAACAGGCCGCCGATCGCGCCGTTGATCACCGCGTCCTCGCTCAGGCCGATCTTCACCCCCTTCACGCCGTGCGTCAGTTTGTCCCCGATATCGCCCATCAGATCGGCGCGGAAGTCGGACAGAAAGGTGACGTTGTCCAGCTTCACCGGCACCTTGGACGCGCCGAAAATCCCGGTGAACAGGTCCTTCGCGATACCGCCGGACAGCATCTCCGGCGGCAGGGGGGAGATCTGCTCGCTGCTGAGGACGAGGGCGGCGTTGGCCACCGCCATGGCGTTGAGGTGGCCCTGCACTAGGCTCGCCTTCGGCCCCTTCAGTCCGGCGACGGAGGCGAGCTTGCCCAGGGAGAAGGTCTGCTTCTTGCCGGTTTCGGCGTTGAAGCCGAGGTCGATGGCGGCGACCACGCCGCGCCCCTTCGGGGCGTCAACCTCGAACAGGTAGAGATTGGTACGCGCATCCAGAAGCTTGCTTTTGCTTTCGACCTGCGCCTCCACCCCGTCGGGATAGAGCTTGATCTCGCGGACGATGAAATCCGACCCGTGGGGCAGCTCGCCCGCCAAGTCGGAAAGCGCCAGGGGACCGTCGAGGACGAAATAGTTGAGCTTCGGCAGGCCGCCGGCCTCGGTGAAGCTGGCGGCGAGGCCGAGGTCGGTCTTGCCGTGCAGCTTCGCATCGGCGAAGAAGCTGAGCGACGACGACGCCTTGCCCGTTCCGCCGGTGGCGAGCGCGATGTCGAAGCCGCTCTTCTCCAGGGTCAGCCCCGCGAGCCCCAGGGGTCGGTTCCAGCTGCCCGAAACCAGGCCGAGCAGGGACATCGACTTGCCCGCCTCGCCCGCGTTGAGGTCGACCAGGGTCTCCATCCGTAGGGGTTGTTTTTCCCCGGCGAGGGCCAGGCGCACCCCGCCGCGCAGGGAGACATCCAGCCGTCCGGAGGGTTTGCGCGTCTGCATGTCGGCGGGCAGGTTCTTCCAGAACGCATCGCTCCCCGCGTTGCCGCTGATCGAAAGCTGCGCGGTCTCGAAGGTGACGAAGCGCTTCAGCGCGGCGGGCGCGGGCAGGGGAATGTCGACGGTGATGTCCAACGCGTCGAGGATGGCGGACCCCGCCTCCTTGGCGCCGCCCTTGACGACGTCCAGAACCTGATCCGGCAGCACTCCCGAAACCGGGAAGGACTGCGCCGAAACCGCGAGCTTGTCGAACGCGGACGCCAGCTTCGGACCCAGGTCCTGCTTGCGGATCGCGCCCAGCAGGTTGACCCCCGCCTTGAACGCCTTCGCCGTGCCGGTGAAGCCCTTGCGCATGTCGAGGGGCAGGTCGCCGGAGTTGCCGCCGCCCTTGCCCGAGAACACGAATACCGAAGAGGCGAGACGCAGACCGTTGAGCGCGGTCTTGCCCGCGCCGGGGATGAAGGCGGCAGCGTCCAGGCCGCCGAAATCGAGGGCGGCGAACCCCTTGAGCGGATCGGCGAACAGCTTCACCGCGCTGCCGCCGACCTTGGCGGAGGCTTCCAGCCCCGCCTTGCTCACCGTCAGCGCCTCGAAAGCCAGCGCATCCAGCCCCGGCAGCCCGGCCAGCGCGGGGACCACATCCCCCAGCACCAGGTCCGCGCCGGAAAGAACGAACCCCCAGCCCTTGCCGGGGATGAGGGAGGCGTTCAGCCGCGCGCTCTTGCCGCTTTTGCCGCCCGAGCCGCCGATACGCAGCGCGGCGACGAGATCGCCGGTCTTCTCCGCGAAGTCGAGGCCGGTGAGCACCAGGTCCTTCACCCCCGGCAGGCCCGACAGATCGGGGAAAAGGCCGCCGATGGTCAGGGTCTTGCCGTCCGGCACGATGCGCAACGCCAGGGTTTTCGCGCCGGAGGCGATGGCCCCCAGATCGATTTCCAGGCGCGCCGGGTCGCTGCCGAGGACGAGATCGGCGGAGAGCGTCTTGCCCTGCACCGCCGCGCCCTTGAAGCCGAACGCGCCGATGCCCGGCACCCCCTTCAGCACCGGCAGGGCGTTGGCGAGGCCGATCTCCTGCGGCGCGGTCAGGGCCAGCGCCGCGTCGTCCCCGCCGGAGAGACTCAGCGTCACGGCCTTGTCGCCGATGCGCCCGTCGGCTACGGCCGCCTTGTCCGCGCGGTCGTAGCGCAGCGCGGTGAGCGCGCAGGCGTCGATCACCGGCACATTGCGCAGCTTGGGAAACATATCCCCCACGCCGAGCTTGCCCTTGGTCGGCGTCAGCACCGCCTGCGCGCCGGACAGCCCCTTGCCGAGGTCGAGGGTCAGGGTGCCCTCGGTCGCGCCGATGCGCCCGGTGGCGGCCAGGCTTTTGCGGCGCGGCGTCAGGGTCAGGGTCTCGAAGGTCAGAAGGTCCACGCCCGGCACATCCTTGAGCGCGGGCAGAACCCGGCCGAGCGTCGCGCCGCCGCGCGCCGTCACCTGTACGGTCGCGGCGCGGGCGTCGACGACCAGGGAAAACGTCTCCCCCTCGGCGCTGCCGTCCGCCTCCATCACCAGGGTGCGCTCATGAAAGACGATATCGTCCAGCAGGATCGCCCCATCTCCAGGAAAGCCTTTCAGTTCCTGCAGGAAGTCGGAAACCCGCACGCCCGCGCCGCGCGCCCGCGCGGAAAACGAAAGCCCCTTCTTCCCCGCCGTCTGGGAAAACTCCAGCGGCTTGCCGTCCAGGCTGACGTGGACCGTCACCCCATCCTTGCCGGCATCCACATGATCGACGGCGAGCTTTTCCAAAAAGGCGAAGTCGCGCGCGCCGGGGATGTAGTCGCCCAGGGTTTCGGCGCGGGCGCAAAGCGGCAGGAGGACCAGCGGCAGCGCCATCGCAAGCAGGAAACGCAAGGTTTTCATCCCATGTCCTCTCTTTCCTCCGGGGAGCGCCGCTATCGGCACGAACCCCGGTAATAGGCCTCGACGCCGCACACCCGCCCGCTTGGCGTGACGCACATCGCCCCCGCCGCGGTTTCCGCATACTGCCCGCCGGTGATGCCGCAGAACCGCGCCGCATCGGTCGGATACCCGGCCACCCGCCGTCCGCCCGCCGGGCATTCGCCGCGGAACAGCGCCCACTGGCCGCACTGGCGGTTGTCGGAAAACCGGCAGACGCCGAATTCCGAACCGTCCGGACGGCGTTCGGTCACCGGGCGTCCGCCCGCCTCGGCGCAGTGGACGGCGGCGGGATTGGGCAGGCCCACCTCCGGCGCGAGACGGCAGGTGACGGGCGCGCCCGCGCCCGCCGTCCACAACACCGAGCCCGCCTTTTCCCAGAATTCCCGCCCCTCGCCGGCATAGCGCGCGCCCGAGGCGGCGCGCGCCTGGCGCAGGCGCACGCCGTTCTCTCCGCCCACCGTCAGCGCGGAAAAATCCGCGTCATAAACCACGGGCAAGACGGATCCATCGCCGCAGCGCATGACGAAGCGCCGCGCCGGAACACCGGCGGCGCATGCGGAGAGTCCGAGCAGGGCGGAAAGCAGCGCCCCCAATCGCATGAGACGGGAATACGAGATCATCCGTTAGGCGTAGCA
>JBFWJB010000257.1:0-4443 GCA_050253435.1 Rhodospirillaceae bacterium | reverse complement strand
AACGTGCCGGGCGTGATCTCGCGGATCAACGACATCTTCTCCGGCAAGGGGATCAACATCTCCGGCCAGTACCTGCGCACCGACGGCGAAATCGGCTACGTCGTGGTGGACGTGGAGGCGGACATCCAGCCCGGCATGGGCTTCCGCAAGGCGCTGGACGCCATCGACGGCACCATCCGCTCGCGCTTCCTGTTCTGAGAAGCGCGCACCGCAAAAAACCGCCCGGAGCGATCCGGGCGGTTTTTTCATGCCTCAGGCGACCGGGCCGGTGCCGACGCCGAGCGTCCGCAGCGCCGCAGCGATCTCCGCAAGGTCCGCGGCGGAAAGCTCCAGGCTCGCGGCCGCAATCCAGCCATCCACCTGGTCCGGGCGGCGCGCGCCGACGATGGCCGCGGTCACGCCGGAGTTGGCGAGCGTCCAGCCCACCGCGGCCGCACCGACGGAAACGCCGTGGCGCTCCGCGATGGGCTTCAGCGCCTCGACGAAGGCGAGGTTGCGGGCAAGCCGTTCGCCCGAGAACTCCGGATTGCGCGAGCGCCAGTCGTCGGCGGGCAGCGCCGCGGCGCGCACGGCGGTGAAGCCGCCGGAGAGCAGACCGGACTGCATCGGACTGTAGACGATGACGCCGGTTCCGTGCGCCGCACACCACGGCAGTTCGGCGGCGGCGGCATCTCGGCGGATCGCGGAGAACGGCGGCTGCAGGGTATCGACGTGGCCCACCGCCTCCGCCGCCGCAAGCTGCGCGGCATCGTGGTTGGAGAGCCCGACGGCGCGCACCTTGCCCTCGGCTTTGAGCTCCAGGAAGGTCTCCCAATAGTCCTCCAGGGCCGTGCCGTCGTCGGCGGGCCAGTGCATCTGGTAGAGGTCGATGCGCTCGACGCCGAGGCGCTTCAGCGACGCCTCCACCTCGGCGCGGATGCTCGCCGCCGCGCCGATGCGCCGCGGCGGCGCGGCGGGGTCCGCCGGGTCCCACACCAGGCCGCACTTGGTGAACACGTAGGGCCGCTCGGAAGCGGGAATATCCGCCAGCGCGCGGCGCACCACCTCCTCGGAACGGCCGAGACCGTAGACGGCGGCGGTGTCGATCCAGTTGATGCCGAGGTCGAGCGCATGGCGGATCGCGGCGATGGAGTCGCGGTCGTCCTGGCCGCCCCAGCCGAACGCCCAGTCCGGGCCGCCGATCGCCCAGGCCCCGAAGCCGACGCGGGTAATCTCCATATCGGTACGGCCGAAACGGCGGGTCGGCAGGGCGCGGGAAGCGGTCATCGGAAGTCTCCTGGGATGGCATGGGGGATCGCCTCCCATATGTGTGCGCCCCTCCGCCGATGCAAACCGCTCAGGCGGTGAGCACCGCTCCCCAGTTGGGGAAAAGGCGCACCTCCAACCGCCCGCCGCGCGCCCGCGCTCCCTCGCCGGGGTTGAGCGCATCGGCGAAGGCGAGGTCGCCCAGCGCCTCGTGGCGCAGGCGCAGGCGGGTTTCCTTCGCCCCGGCGTTGACCGCGACCAGCGCGGTCTCCCCGCCGCTGCGGCGCAGGAAGGCGAAGCTGCGCGGCGCAACGTGCAGGGTCTCGTAGTCGCCCGCGCGCAGCGCCGGGTGCGCGGCGCGCAGCGCGGCGAAGCGGGCGATGGCGGCGGCGAGATCCGGGTGCGGCGCGGCGCGCGCCAACTCGGCGGGGGTGAGCGCCGGGCGCAGCGGCCAGTCGTGGTTCACCGCGTCCGCCTTGCCCGCGATTCCCGCCTCGCTACCGTAATAAATCACCGGAATCCCCGGCAGCGCGAACAGCAGCAGATGCAGCGGATAAAGGTGCGCGGGCGTCTTGAGGCGGCTGGCGATGCGCATGGTGTCGTGATTGTCGGCGAAGTTGGCGAGCATCAGGCCGCGGCAATCGCCCTGCGGCCCGAACTGGCGGTTCAGCGTGTGGGCCAGTTCGAAATAGTTGGCGTCGTTGTGCGCCGACCACAGCGCCTTGTGCAGCACGTAGTTGGTGACGGAATCGAGGCCGCCCGCGCCGGTCCAGGCGCTGTAGTCGCCGTGGATCACCTCGCCGAGCAGCCAGAAGTCCGGTTTCAGCGCGCGGCAGCGCGCCGCCAGGACGGCCTGGAAATCGTGGGAGAGCACATCCGCGGCATCCAGGCGCAGGCCGTCGATGCCGAATTCCTCGATCCACCCCGCCGCCGCGCCGAGCAGGCAGTCCCGCGTCTCCGGGTTTTCCGTATTGAGCTTCACCAGGTCATCGTGGCCGCGCCAGTCGGCGTAGGAGAAGGGTTCGCCGCGCGGCCCGGGGCGGGAGAAATCGAGGTGGAACCAGGCGGCGAAGCGCGACGCTCGCCCTTTCTCCAGCACATCCTGGAAGGCCGCATGGCCGCGCCCGACATGATGGAACACCCCGTCGAGGATAACCCGGATGCCGCACGCATGCGCCGCGGCGACGAGGCCGGCAAGGTCGCGGTTGCCGCCGAGGCGGCGGTCGACGCGGCGCAGGTCCAGGGTGTCGTAGCCGTGGCTCGCGGACTCGAACACCGGCCCGAGCTGCAGCGCCGTCGCCCCCAACCCGGCGAGATGGTCGAGCCAGGGCAGCAGCGCGGGCAGGCGGCAATCCACCGGCGCATCCGCATCGTTGCGGCGCGGCGCGCCGAGGCAGCCGAGGGGATAGAGGTGATAGATCACCGCATCGCGCGCCCAGGCGGTCACTGCGCGTCTCCGCCATCCAATAACTGCGCCAGGGCCGCGCCGTCGCGCCGCGCCAGGGCGTGGGCATGGGCGGCGGCGGCCTCGGAGGCGGCCTCCCGCATCAGCCGCAGGGCGAACCCGGCGGAAAGGGACAGCCGCGCCAGCGCCTCGCGCAGGCGGGCGAGCGCCGCCGTGTCGGTGCGTTCCCAGCGTGCGCCGTCGATCAGCCGGGAAAGCCGCCAACTCTGCGCCCGCGCCTGCGCCGCAAGGCCGCGGCCGCGCTCCCACTCCCCCGCCTCCGCCGCGTCGAGCACCGCGGTCCACTGCGTCAACGCGGCGCGGCACAGGCGGCGCGCCGCCGCCTCCGAGCGGCCGGGCCACAGGCTCCACGCCGCGGCGACGCCGAAGGCCGCGCCGATGGCAATCTCCGCGACGCGCAACAGCGCCGCGGCCAGCGCGCCATGGCCATCCGGCACCGCGGACAGCACGATCACCGCGGCGATCGGCGCGGTGCGCCAGCCCTCCTTGACCGCCGCCACCCCGGCGGCGGCGGCAAGCACCAGGGCGAGCAGCGGCGCCTCCGGCACCTGCCAGGGGCGCAGCGCGGCGCCGCCGCAAGCGAGCGCCGCGCCGATCAGGGTGCCGACCATGCGGTCGGCCCCAGCGCGGGCGGCGGCGCCGGGCAGCGGGCGGCTGACGATGAGGGCGGAAAGCGCCGCCCAGTGCCCGGCAGGCAGGCCCAAGGCGCCGGAGACCGCATAGGCGGCAACCGCGGCGATGGCGGCGCGCAACGGCGGCGCGGCGGCGGAAAGCGCCTCATGCGGCGTCATCGGCCCCTCCCTCCCTGGGCGCGGAAAGCGCCGCGGCGAGACGCTCCAGCAGTTCCACCGCATCGTCAAGCCGCGTCAGCTCCGCCGGGGGGAAGGTCGCCACCGCCTCGGCCAGGCGGTCCCGCCGCTCGCCGAGATCGGCGGTGAGCGCCGCCGCCCCCGCACCGCTCAGGCAAATACGGCTTTTGCGGCGGTCGCGGGCGTCGGGATCGCGGCGGATCAGCCCCGCCGCCTCCATCTCCGCCAACAGGCGGGTGAGCGATTGCGGTTGCACCCGCAGCGCGGCGGCAAGCTCCGCCGCCGTCGGCCTTTCGCCGCGGCGCAGGCTGGCCAGCACCATCAGCTTCGCACCGGGCAGCGCACCATCGCGCCGCGCCGCGCGCACGTCGCGGGAAAGGCGCAGCAAAGCGCCGAGCAGGCGCGCGGAAAGGTCGGAGGAATCCGGGGATGCGGTCATCATACTAAGATTAATCTTACTATTTTCACCGCGAGTCAAGCCGGGCGCGGCGCCGGCCGAAAACTTCAGGTTGATTTTCCACAAGCGCTGCCGACATCAGATTCTGGGGAAGATCACCACAGGGAGGGGTCGAATGCCCGATTGTCCGTGCCTGCCGAAGTGCCCGTTCTTCAACGACCGCATGGCGGGAATGCCGACCATGGCGAACCAGCTCAAGGACAAGTTCTGCAAGGGCGACAACGCGGAGTGCGCCCGCTTCATGGTGTTCAGCCAGTTCGGCTCGGAACGGGTGCCGCCCACCCTGTTCCCCAGCCAGGTGGATCAGGCGAAACGCCTCATCGCCGCGAGCTAGGCGTGCGCTGAAAACCAAAACTTCGCGGAGGGTCTTGGACCCTCCCCACCTCCCATAACTTTAATTTTCTGCGCGCAGCGCCATAAGCCCGTGCGGTTTCCGCGTGAAGCGGTGCCTTCCGCTGCGCGGCGAA
>JBFWJB010000256.1:0-4448 GCA_050253435.1 Rhodospirillaceae bacterium | reverse complement strand
AACCAGCACACGCCGTCGCAGCAGGCCAAGCTGCTTCGCGTCATCCAGGAAAAGGCGGTGCGCCACCTCGGCGGCGACAGCGTCATCCCGGTGGACGTGCGCAACATCACCGCGACCAACGAGAACCTGAAGGGCAAGATCGAACTTCAGACCTTCCGCAGCGACCTCTACTACCGCATCAACGTGCTCAACATCCTACTGCCGCCGCTGCGCGAGCGCCCCGAGGATATTCCGCCCCTGCTGCTCCACTTCGCGCGGAAAATCACCAACGACGCGGCGGAGGCGCAACGCCACGCCATCGCCATGTACGCCCTGGTCGAGGGATACGACTGGCCGGGGAACATCCGCGAACTGCAGAACTTCGTGGAGCGCTATCTGGTGCTCAGCAACCGCGTCAAAACCCTGGACCGCTACTTCTTCCACGAGTTCCAGGAGACCCGGCGCGCCCTGGCCGAGCCCGCGGACGATGGCTCCCTCCGCGTGCCGCTCGACACCCTCGACAACATGCAGCGCGCGTTGATCGAGGCGGTGGTCGAGCGCTGCGGCGGCAACAAGTCGCGGGCGGCGCTGCTGATGGACATCAGCCGCAACACCATTCATCAACGAATGAAAGGCAAGACCGGAACCGGCAAGGACGCGCCGTCTCCGGATGCCGAAGGCACCGAGTAAGGATTTCCCCCATGATGTACTACCTGGAGAGCGACTCCACCGACCCCTACTTCAATCTCGCGCTGGAGCAGCTGGTCTTCGACCGGCTGGATCCGCAGCACGAGTACTTCATGCTGTGGCGCAACGACAACGCCATCATCGTCGGCAAGCACCAGAACACGGCGGGGGAAATCGACGCCGAGTTCGTGCGGGAGAAGGGCATCCGCGTGGTGCGGCGCCTCTCCGGCGGCGGCACGGTGTATCACGACCTCGGCAACGTCAACTTCACCTTCATCGTCTCCGGCGCGGACAAGCGGGCCTTCGACTTCGGCACCTTCTGCCGTCCGGTGGTGCGGGCGCTGGCGCAACTCGGGGTGACGGCAGAGATCAACGGCCGCAACGACATGACCATCGACGGCAAAAAGTTCTCCGGCAACGCGCAGTACCGCAAGCGCGGCCGGGTGATGCACCACGGCACCATCCTCTACGATTCCGACTTGAGCGTGCTCGGCAAGGCGCTGGTGGTGCCGAAGGACAAGATCGAATCCAAGGGGCTGAAGTCGGTGCAGAGCCGGGTCGCCAACGTCAAGGACTACATGGCGGAGGACATCGGCGTCGCGCGCTTCATGGCGGAGCTGCGCGCCGCGATGTTCCGGGAATACGAGATGCGCCCCTACGCCCTGACCGAAGAGGACCTGGCGGAGGCGCGCCGCCTGCAACGCGAGGTCTACGCGACCTGGGCGTGGAACTACGGCGAATCCCCGGCCTACAGCATCCGCAAGGAGCGGCGGGTGGAGGGCTGCGGCAAGATCGAAGTGCATATGGACGTGACCAAGGGCGCGATCGCGCGCATCGCCTTTTTCGGCGACTACTTCGGCAACGCGGAGAGCGCCGACCTCTGCCGCCTGCTGCAGGGCGCGCCCCTCGAGCGCGAATCCCTGCGCGCCGCCCTCTCCGGGGTGGAAATCGGCGCGTACTTCCACAATCTCGATCTCGAGTCCTTCCTCGCCATCCTCACCGAATGACGCCCGCCGCCGTAACGCAAAACGCCCCCGAGGGTTCCCCCCGGGGGCGTTTTTTTTCGCGGACGGCCTACGCCTTGCCGCGGATTGCGACCTTTTTCACCGCGTCGGAAACGTGGGGTTCGTACTGCTTGAAGTTGGCCTCGAACATCCCCGCGAGCTTGGCCGCGGTGGCGTCGTAGGCGGTCTTGTCCGCCCAGGTTTCGCGCGGCTGCAGCACTTCCGGCGGCACGCCGGGGCAGGCGTCGGGGATCATCATGCCGAACACCGGATCGGGCGCGAAGCCCGCCTTCTCCAGGTGGCCGTCCAGCGCGCCGTGCACCATGGCGCGGGTGTAGGCGATCTTCATCCGCTTGCCGACGCCGTAGGGTCCGCCCGACCAGCCGGTGTTGACCAGCCAGCAGTTGGTATTGTGCTCGCGCATCAGCTTGGCGAGAAGCTCGCCGTAGACCCAGGGGTGCCGCGGCATGAACGGCCCGCCGAAGCAGGTGGAGAAGGTGGCCGAGGGTTCGGAGACGCCCTTCTCGGTGCCCGCGACGCGCGCGGTGTAGCCGGAGAGGAAGTGATACATCGCCTGCTCCGGGGAGAGCTTGGAGATCGGCGGCAACACGCCGAAGGCGTCCGCGGTGAGCATGATGATGTTGCGCGGCTGGCCGCCCTGGCCGGTTTCCGAGGCGTTGGGGATGAACCACAGCGGATACGAGCCGCGGGTGTTCTCGGTATAGCGGTCGTCGGTGAGGTCGAGTCGCCGGGTGTTGGGGTTCATCACCACGTTTTCGAGGATGGTGCCGAAACGCCGCGTGGTGTCGAAGATTTCCGGCTCCGCCTCGGCGGAGAGGTTGATCACCTTGGCGTAGCAGCCGTTCTCGAAATTGAACACGCCGTTCGGGCCCCAGCCGTGCTCGTCGTCGCCGATCAGGGTGCGCGACGAATCGGCCGAGAGCGTCGTCTTGCCGGTGCCGGAGAGGCCGAAGAACACCGCGACGTCGCCGGTCGGGCCGATGTTCGCCGAGCAGTGCATCGGCAGGATATCCTTCGGCGGCAGCAGGAAGTTGAGAATCGAGAACACCGACTTCTTGATCTCGCCCGCATACGAGGTGCCGCCGATGATCACCAGGCGGCGGGTGAAGTTCACCACCACGAAAATGCCGGTGCGGGTGCCGTCGCGCGTCGGGTCGGCATGGAAGGACGGGACCTGCAGCACCGTGAAGTCGGGCACGAAGTCCTCGGCCTCTTCCTGCGTCGGCTGCAGGAACATGTTGCGGCTGAAGTGGGCGTGCCAGGCCTGCTCGGTGATCACGCGCACCGCCAGGCGATGCTCCGGATCGGCGCCGGCGAAACGGTCCTGCACGAACACGTCGCGGCCGATCATGTAATCGCACATGCGGGCGACCAGCGCGTCGAAGCGGTCGCGGTCGAACGGCACGTTGACCTTGCCCCAGTCGGTGGTGGCTTCGGTGATCGCGTCCTTGACCGTGAATTTGTCGTTGGGGGAACGTCCGGTGTGTTCCCCGGTGAGCGCGACGAACGCGCCGTAGCGCGACAGGTGGCCCTCGTTGCGCTTCACCGCCATTTCGACGAGTTGCGCGGTGGACAGGTTCCAATACACGCGGCCGACGCCGCCAAGACCCAGCTTGTCGACCCCGTGTTTACTGATGACCGGACCAAGATTTTCCACGTTATGGTCTCCCCAAAAGGTTCATGAGGCGGCCGGTGTTACCCGTCGCCGCATGCGCCGTCCGCCCCGTCCCGACAGGCGGCGCAAGCGGTGATCGACGGTCACCGGCCTTAGCGGTCCAGCATAGCGCGCTTCTGCAAAAGCAGGAACCGGACAGTGCCTTTGCGGCCACGAAATCCGGTCGCAAGCGGCACCTTCGCGAATCACACTATTCAGCGACCGTGGTATAAGATATGTCGCTTGATGAGGAGGTTAAGGGGGAGGCGATGCGCATTCGGCTTTTTTACGCAATCTTCTGCATAATCCTTCTGCTGCCGGCCTCCGCCGGCGCGGCGCAACCCGGCGTATCCGGGGTGTGGGCGCGCGCCACCGCGGGCATGGCGCGGGCGGGAGCCGCGTTCATGACCATCGACAACCCCAACCCGCAGGCCGACGCGCTGATCGCGGCGGAAGCGGGGGTTTCGGACGTGGTGGAGCTGCACACCCACGTCAACGACAACGGCGTGATGCGGATGCGCAAGGTGCCGCGCATCGCGGTGCCCGCCAACGGCCGCGTGGAACTGAAGCCGGGCGGGCTGCATGTGATGTTCATCGGGTTGACCGCGCCGCTCAAGGAAGGGCAGCGCTTCGACCTGACCCTGGTGTTCGAGAAGGCCGGGCGCATCGTCGTTCCGGTCGAGGTGAAAAGCGCGAAGGCGCGCTGAAGAGCGTTAGGTGTTTCAGTCAACGGGGCGGGATCTGGGAGGATCATAACCGTGTCGTATGCGATTACCCTGGTCGATGACGACCGCAACATTCTGGCTTCGGTGTCCATGGCCCTGGAGGCCGAGGGCTTCAAAGTCTCCATGTATCACGACGGCGCCGAGGGACTGGCCGGCATCGCCGCGCAGCCGCCGGACCTGGTGGTGCTCGACATCAAGATGCCGCGCATGGACGGCATGGAAATGCTCATGGAGCTGCGCAAAAGCTCCGCCGTGCCGGTGATCCTGCTCACCTCCAAGGACGAGGAGGTGGACGAGGTGCTCGGCCTGCGCATGGGCGCGGACGACTACATCAAGAAGCCGTTCTCGCAGCGCCTGCTGGTGGAGCGCATCCGCAGC
>JBFWJB010000255.1:0-4453 GCA_050253435.1 Rhodospirillaceae bacterium | reverse complement strand
AGGCGTCGACGGAGATTTCCACCGGCTGCCCCACCGAGATCTGCGGCAGATACCTCTGCGACACCGAGAAGTCCATCAGCATCGCCGATAGGTCCTGCAGCGTCGTCACCTGCGTGCCCGCGGTGACGTACTGGCCGATGTCCAGGCGGTTGATGCCGAGAACGCCCGCAAACGGCGCCTTGATGTCCTTCTTCTCTATGGTGCGTTCGAGGCGGCTGACCTCCGCCTCGGCCATCGAAAGGTTGGCCTCCGCCTCGTCCAGCTTCGCCTGCGAGGCGGCGTCGGTGCGCCGCAGGCTGCGGTAGCGCTCGGCGGTGAGCTTGCTCAACCGCACCTGGGCGCGCGCCGATTGCAGCTGCGCGCGCTCCACATCCGTATCCAGCCGCGCGAGGGATGCCCCCGCCGTCACCGCCTGGCCGGAGGTGAAGCCGATGGCGACGACGCGGCCCGCCACCTCGGCGGCCACGTCCACGCCGTTCACCGCCTCCAGGCGTCCGGTGGCGGGGATCGCCCGCGCCCAGGAACGGGCTTCCACCTTCACCACATCGACGGAGACCACGGGCTCGGGGCGGTTCTTCAAGTAGGCGTTGACCGCCCGCTCCTTGAACATCGCAAACCCGAACAATCCCGCCAGCGCCACGGCCACACCGGACACCACCACGACACCGCGCTTCATGACCCCTCCGTCGCACAGCGATTCTTGACAATCCTCCGCGCCTGTGAGCAATCGCGGAACCCCTCAGATAAGGCGTCGGAGGATGCCCTGCCAGAGCCCGCAACACCATGAGCGATCTCACAGTCGCGCGGCTTCCCTCCGAGCAGGGAGCGGGCAGTCTCTCGCGAGTCGCAGAAAAACACAACCTAGCTGTGTGAATTTTTTGCGAGACTTCGGTAAGCGGCCAGCGCCGCCGCCCGCGCTGCGCCGTGCTCCACCATCGGCGGCGGCCCCGCATCCGCGCCCCAGCGCGCCCGGTAGGCCCCGTCGGGGTCGAACTTCTGCGCCTGGAGGGTGGGGTTGAAGATGCGGAAATAGGGCGCGGCGTCCGCCCCGGAACCCGCCACCCACTGCCAGCCGAAGGGGTCGAGCGCCGGGTCGGCGTCGACCAGGGCGTCGTCGAACCAGGCGAGCCCGGCGCGCCAGTCGCAGCGCAGGTGCTTGACCAGGAACGAGGCGGCGACCATGCGGCCGCGGTTGTGCATCCAGCCGGTCGCCCACAGCTCGCGCATCGCCGCATCGACCAGGGGATAGCCGGTCTCCCCCCGTGTCCAGCGGGCGAACGCCGCCCCGTCCTCCGCCCAGGGGAAGGCGTCGAAGGCGGGCTTGAGGTTCTCGCGCGCCATCTGCGGGTGCGCGGCAAGCACGTGGTGGGCGAACTCCCGCCAGGCGAGCTGCCGCAGGAAGGCCCAGCCGCCGCGCTGCAGCGCCGGGTCGGCGTCCATCGCCGCGCGCACCCGCCGCCACGCCCGTTGCGGCGAGAGCTGGCCCCAGCGCAGATAGGGCGACAGCCGCGAGGTGGCGGGCAGGTCCGGGCGGTCGCGGTCGCGCGCGTAGTCCGCCAGGCCTTCCGCGACGAAATCCTCCAGGCGGCGCTCCGCCGCCGCCTCGCCGACGCGCCAGTGCGCGGCGAGCTTCTCCGCCCAGGGGTGGCGCGGCAGCAGGCCGAGATCCTCCAGCGCCAGGCCCTGCGGCCCCGGCGCGAAGACCGGCTCCGCCGCCGCCGGGGCGGCAAGCCACGCTTCCTCCCGCGCCGCGAAGGCGCGCCAGAACGGCGTGAACACCGCATACGGCGTGCCCGCGCCGCTGCGCAGGGCGGCGGGGTCGTGCAGCAGCGCGCCCGCATGCAGCACCAGGCGCACGCCGTGCGCAGCGAGAACCCGGCCCGCTTCCTCCTGGAGCGCGCGCTCCGCCGGGATGCGCGCGGCGTGCGCGTGCACCGCATCCGCGCCCGCGGCGGCGGCGATCTCCGCCAGCGCCGCGCCCGCCTCTCCCCGCGCCAGCGTCAGCCGCCCGCCGCGCGCCGCGATGTCGTTTCCGAGCGCGGCGAGCGCGTGGTGCAGCCACCACTTCGACGCGCCGCCGAGGGAGGAAAACCCCGCATCCAGCACGAACGCGGGCGCCGCGCGGCCCGCCGCGGCCAGGGCGGCGTGATCGAAAAGGCGCAGATCGTCGCGGAACCACACGATTGCCGTCATCGGGCTTCTCCTCCGTTTCTCAGCCATGTGGGAGCGACCCGAGTCGTCGGCAAGGACGCGGCGCGGCGGCGGCGGTGCGCCGTGGCGCGATGTCAAAATGTTATAAGATTACGTGCATAACGCTATTGCGTAACAAATCAGTTGACCCGCCGCCGCGTCCGAGACTACACAGGGCCGTTTTCTGGGGGAGGGAGCGCGCCACCGGCGGGGAGCGGGCGGCGCGGAGCCCTCGGGCAAGCAAGAGGGCTGTTTTTATGCATATCATGGAGGGTTTCCTGCCCGCCGCACACTGCGTGGGCTGGGCCGCGGCATCCGCGCCGGTGGTCGCCTACGGCGCCTGGCGGGTGAAAAAGATCGTCGAGGAGCACCCCAACGCCAAGCTGCTGCTGGCTTCCAGCGGCGCTTTCGCCTTCGTGCTCTCGGCGCTCAAGATGCCTTCGGTCACCGGAAGCTGTTCCCACCCCACCGGCACCGGCCTCGGCGCGGTGCTGTTCGGCCCCTCGGTGATGGCGGTGATGGGCACCATCGTCCTCTTATTCCAGGCGCTGCTGCTCGCCCACGGCGGGCTGACCACGTTGGGCGCCAACGTCTTCTCCATGGGCATCGTCGGGCCCTTCGTCTCCTACGGCATCTATAAGGCGGTGCGCGGCGCGGGCGGCGGCCTGCAGGTTGCGGTGTTCCTCGCCGCCACCCTCGGCGACTTCGCCACCTATTGCACCACCTCGCTGCAGCTTGCGCTTGCCTTCCCCGACCCGGTGGGCGGCATCGCCGGTTCGGCGGCCAAGTTCCTCGGCATCTTCGCGATGACCCAGGTGCCGCTCGCCATCGCCGAGGGACTGCTCACCGTCGTGGTGATGAACCTGCTCACCCGCTACAGCGAAGGCGAACTCAAGAGCCTCAACGTGATCAACCAGGGAGCCTCGGCATGAATCTCCTGCGCAACAACACCTTCCTGATGGCTCTGGTGGCGCTGATCGTGGTGGTGCCGCTCGCCCTGCCGATCGCGGAATCCATGGACGAGCCCTTCGGCGGTTCCGACGACAAGGCGGAGGGCGTGATCGCCCAGGTCGCCCCCGACTACAAGCCCTGGTTCTCCTCGATCTGGGAGCCGCCGAGCGGCGAGATCGAGAGTCTGCTGTTCGCTTTGCAGGCCTCCCTCGGCACCGGCATTCTCGCCTACTACATCGGCCTGCGCCGCGGCATGGCCAAGGGCGCGAAAAAGGACTGACCTTTTCCTCCTCGTGACCTCCGCCCCGGTCCCGCCGGGGCGGATTTTTTTGCTCCGATGCCGGATAGACCTTGCGCGCCGCCGCGGGAAACCGGAAAAAGTGCCATGCATCTGATCGACCGCATCGCCCACACCAGCCGCTGGTCGCGGCGCCCGACCACCGAGAAGCTTCTGCTCTGCCTCGGCGGGCTCGCCGTCTGCCTTGCCGGGCCTGCGCCGTTTTCCGGCGTGCTCTCTTTCGCCGCCGCCTGCGCGCTGGCGCTCGGCGCGGCGCGGCTGCCGGCGCGGGCGTTCCTCGGCGTGCTCGCGTTGCCGCTCGGCTTTCTCGCCGCCAGCCTGCCGATGCTGATGCTCTCCGTCGGGTTCGGTCCTGGCCTTGCGGTCTCCTGGCGGCCGGACCAGGCCCCCGTCGCCGCCGCGCTGTTCGCCCGCGCCGCCGGGGCCACCGCGTGGCTCGCGCTCCTCATCCTCACCACTCCGGCGCACGCGATGATCCCGCAGCTCAGGCGCATCGGCGTGCCCACCTTCCTGGTCGAGATCATGCTGCTCACCTACCGCCTGATCTTCGTCTTCGCCGAGACCGCCGCCGCCGGATACCACGCCCAGGCGGCGCGCCTCGGCCATGCCGGGTGGCGGCGCGCCGTGCATTCCCTGGGCGAGCTGGCCGCCGCCCTGTTCTCCCGCGCGATGACGCGCGCCCGCAGGATGGAAATCGGCCTCGCCGCGCGCGGCTTCGAAGGCGACCTGCCGGTGCTGCCGGAGGACGACGCCCCCGCCGCGGGAATGCGCCTGGCGCTGATCGCCGCGGGGCTTCTTCTCCTTCTTGCGTGCGGCTTCGCCGCGGAGCGCCTGATCCATGTCTGAGCCGATCCTCGAAGCGCGCGGCCTTTCCTACGATTATCCCGGCGGCATTCCCGCGCTCTCCGGCCTCGACCTGACCGTCGCGCGCGGCCGCAGGCTCGCCATCCAGGCCCCAACGGCGCGGGCAAGACCACCCTACTTTTGCACCTGAACGGCACGCTGCGCCCCAAG
>JBFWJB010000254.1:0-4463 GCA_050253435.1 Rhodospirillaceae bacterium | reverse complement strand
CGTCAGGTTCCACACCCGCTGGTCCAGCATGTTCACCACCACGCCTTCCGCCGCCTCCGGCAATTGCCGGGCGAACGCCTGCGCCAGCACCAGGGGGGTGCGCAGGTTGGGCTCGATGTGCGCATCCCAACTGCGCCGCGTCGCGCTGCCCACGGTGTCCATTTCGAACACCGAGGCGTTGTTGACCAGGCAGCCGAGCGGCCCCAGCGCCTCCGTCGCGCGCTGCACCAGGTCCGCTACCGCCGCCTCGTCCGCCAGATCGCACGGCAGCACTGCGGCCCGCCCGCCCGCAGCGATGATCGACGCGGCGAGACCGGCGGCCTCCTCCTCCGACTCCCGGCAGTGGATGCCCACCGCCCAGCCGTCCTCGGCCAAGGCCTCCGCCATCGCCCGGCCCAAACGCCGCGCCCCGCCGGTCACCAACGCCGCACGCGGAATCGCCGGGTCGATCGCAAACATCGGACAAGCCTCCCTCTATGCCTCGCCCGACTCTCCCTTGCCCGGAAGGCGGAGTCAATAAGGCCAGGGAAAACCAAAACGTTGCGAGGGGTCTCGGACCCCTCGCGCACCCCATTAGCTTTTCGCCGCGTAGCGGCAATCAGCCTTTGCTGTATCGGGTGAGGATTATCGCGCTTCGCGCAAAAAAAACCAGGTAATCAACTTAAGGATGATTTATCTTGGGAAAAACAGCTTGAGGGAGTGTCTGCTACATGAAAGCATTTGCGTCACAGATTTATGCGGCCGTTGCTTCTGGAAAGCTACGAGAGCCTTTCAGGGCTGCAATGGTCAAACGAACCTGTCCGGGATGGGCGAAGCAAACCTACGGCGTCTTTCTTGCCAAGCATGCTGTGGGGAATGGCCATACTACGGAGCTTTTCGTGCGTGTGTCGGAAGGGTTGTACAAACTCAAAAGGTGAGCCAGAGCCTAATCCTTAACTTGTAGCTCAAATACGAGTTTCATGGGGTCAAGGGGCCTTCCGGCCCCTTGCGGGTCCGGGCGGAGCCCGGCCTGGTTTTTTTGGCTTTTCCGTTTGGCCTGAGGCTCCTCGGCGAGGGTACGATAGCAAAGTCCTCGCGCCCGCTCGGGCGCTCTCAATCCCCGGAGATTTCCCCATGCCGACATTCCGCACGTCCGATGGCGCAGACCTGTTCTACGACGACCTGGGCAAGGGCCGTCCCCTTCTGATGATGCCGGGGTGGAGCTGCTCCCGCCGCTTCTTCGCCCGCAACGCGGAGGCCCTGGCCAAGGACATGCGGGTGATCGCCCCCGACCTGCGCGCGCATGGGGATTCCGCAAACGTCGCCTGGGGGCACCGCATCTCCCGCTACGCCATGGACATGAAGGAACTGATCGAGCGCCTCGGCCTGGAGGGCGTGACCCTGCTCGGCTGGTCGATGGGGGCTTCCATCGCGTGGAGCTATATCGACCTTTTCGGCAATGCCCATCTCGCCGGGCACGTCAGCGTCGACCAGTCGCCGCGCCAGTACTACGCCGAGACCTGGCGCTGGGGGCAGCCCGGCTGCTACGACGCGGAATCCCTCGCCATCCTCTGCACCCGCCTGGAATACGAGGCCCCCGCCGTGGCGCGCGGCCTGGTGCGCGGCTGCTTCGGCGATACCTACAAACCCAGCGAGGAAGAAGTGGAAATGCTCGGCGAAGAAATCGACAAGTGCCCCGCCGCCGCCCGCGCCGAAATCATGACCGACCACACCCACCTCGACTGGCGCGACCTTCTGCCGCGCATCAAGCTGCCCACGCTGGTCTGCGTCGGCAGGCAGTCCAAGGTCTTCCCCTGGCAGGGCAGCGCCTACGTGGGCGAAACCATCCCCGGCGCAAAGACCGTCTTCTTCGAGAAAAGCGGCCATATGTCGTTCTATGAGGAAGCCGACGCCTTCAACGCCGCGGTGCGGGACTTCACGCTCGGGTTGCCGGGCTGACCGCCCCTGCCGCCGCCGCGCGGGTTATCGGGCGGCGTCTTGGTCTTGCCCGGCGTCCAGCAGGCGCTCGAACGCGGCGGCGGCGGCGGAAGGCTGGCGGCCCGCCAGGCTCACGCGGTTCAGCCAGCGGGTGGCCGAGAAATCCCGTACGGGCAGGATTTTCAGCTCGCCCAGGGTCAACTGAGGCCGCACCGCGGCCTCGGAGACCAGGGCGATTCCCATGCCGGCCACGACCACCTGCTTGATGGCCTCGGTGCTTTCGACCTCGAGGATGTCCTGCGGGTCGATGCCGTGTTCGCGCATGGCGGCGCGGCCGACGTCGCGGGTGCCCGATCCGGGTTCGCGCACGACGATCAGGTGCCCGCCCAGGATATCGGAGGAAAGCGGCGCTGCGGATCGCGCGAGGGGATGGTCCGGCGACGCAATCCACACCAGGCGATCCTTGCGCCAGGGCCGGAAGCGGATCGAGGGATGCGCGATCGGCCCCTCCACCAGCGCCACGTCGAGGTTCCGGTTGACCAGAAGATCGACGATTTCCGAGGTGTTGGCGGTGCTGAGCCGCAGCCGCACGCCCGGATGGGCGTGGTGATAGGCCGACAGCAGCGGCGGCAGATACCAGGTGCTGATGGTGGTGCTGGCCCCGATGCTCAGGCTGCCCGCACTCAGGCCGCGCAGGGCCGCCAGGTCTTCCTCCGCCTGACGCTCGGCGGCGAAGATCGGCTCGGCGTGGCGCAGCAGAATCCGCCCGGCCTCCGTGGGCGCGACGCCGTCCGGGCCGCGCTCCAGCAGGCGGTTGCCGACCTGCTCCTCAAGCTCCCGAACCCCGCGCGACACCGCAGGCTGGCTGATGTGCAGGGCCTCGGCGGCGCGGGAGAAACCGCGGTGATGCGCCACGGCGGCGAACAGGCGGAGCAGGTGCAGATTCAGGCTCATAACGATATGTTATTCTAGAATGAGAATAATATATTATGATTATGCGCCCGCAGGCCGCATGTAAAGCATCTTCCGAGGGCAGCGAGTCCCGCCCCCGGCGTCAAAAAAACGATGCGATGGTGTTCGATGATGATTCGGTTGAGTCAATTGCCCAGGTACCTCCCCGGTATCGCCCTGTGCGCGGGGGTCTCCCTCGCCGCGTCCGCCCTCGAAGCGGGAGAGGCGGCCCTGTTCGGCCATGCCTGGCTGGAGGCCCTGGTTTTGGCCATTCTGCTCGGCGCGGCGATCCGCACCGCCTGGACGCCCGGCCCGGCTTTCCGCCCGGGAATCAACGCCAGCGCCAAGCTGCTGCTGGAAATCGCCGTGGTGCTGCTGGGCGCTTCGGTCTCCTTCGCCACGGTGATGGCGGCCGGGCCGAAACTGCTGGTCGGCATCGTCGGCGTCGTCGCGTTCGCCATCCTCTTCAGCTTTTCCGTGGGGCGAATCCTGGGGTTGCACACCCGCCTCGCCCTGCTCGTCGCCTGCGGCAATTCCATCTGCGGCAATTCGGCCATCGCCGCCGTCGCCCCGGTGATCGGCGCCGACGGCGACGACGTCGCCTCGTCGATCGCCTTCACCGCCGTCCTCGGGGTGGTGGTGGTGCTCACCCTGCCGCTGCTCGTTACCGTCGCCGGTCTCAGCAACGCCGAATACGGCGTGCTCGCCGGGCTCACGGTCTATGCCGTGCCCCAGGTTCTGGCCGCCACCGCGCCGGTCAGCGCCCTCTCGGTGCAGGTCGGCACCCTGGTCAAACTGGTGCGCGTGCTGATGCTGGGGCCGGTGGTTTTGGTCCTCTCCCTGCTGGAAAGCCGCCTGCGCGAGGAGCCCGAAAACCCCGCCCCCATGGTCACCGCAGGCGACCGCCCCAAGGGCAGGCGCGTGGCGATCCACCGCCTGGTGCCCTGGTTCATCATCGGCTTCATGGTCCTCGCCGCATGCCGCTCCACCGGACTGCTGCCCGCCTTCGCGCTGCCCCCCATGGCAAAGGCGGCAAACGTCCTCACCGTCCTCTCCATGGCCGCCCTCGGCCTCGGCGTCGACGTGCGCACCGTGGCCCAGGCAGGCCCCAAGGTCACCACCGCCGTGATCGTCTCCCTGCTCGCCCTGGGCAGCATCAGCCTGGCCCTGATCGAAGTGATGCGCTGAAAGCCGCCCAAAGGCGTTCCCGCGCCGCAGCCACCTTCTTCGAGAAAGGCGGCTATGTGTCGTTCTGCGAGGAAGCCGACGCCTTCAACGCCGCCGTGCGTGACTTCGTACTCGGACTACCGGGGTAAAACCAAAACGTTGCGAGGGGACTCGATCCCCTCGCGCTCCCCGTAACTTTGATTTACGGGAGAGGAGGGAAGGTGTACACGCATAGGTATTTTTTTGTTTATTTTCCCCTTTTTAGGCTTATATTGAAGGAAGCAAAAACAGGCACCCACCTTGTATGACCATAATAGGAGAGGAAGATGGTTCGTCAGATTTTTTTCAGCTTCCACTATATACCAGATGCATGGCGTACATCACAAATTCGCAATATTGGAGTTATTGAATGGAATAAGCCAGTATCT
>JBFWJB010000253.1:0-4481 GCA_050253435.1 Rhodospirillaceae bacterium | reverse complement strand
ACGAAGCGGCCGATATTAGAGTCGTTCGCAACAAACCGGACCCGTGGCATGAACCGCTTCCACCACTTCTCCGTCCTCCGCACCGCCGTGCAGCGCAGCCGCGCCGCGCAGGTGGCGCTGCTGGCCGGGCTGTGGCTCGCGGGCAACCTCGCCACCCGGGCGATCGGGCTGCCGTTTCCCGGCGCCATCGTCGGCCTCGGCCTGATGCTGCTGCTGCTCGGCAGCGGCTTCGTCCGCCCGGCCAGCGTGCGGCGCGGCGCGCGCTTTTTGATCGGCGAAATGCTGCTGTTCTTCGTGCCCGCCGTCCTGGCGGTGATGGACCATGCGGAGTGGCTCGGGCCCCTGGGGCTCAAGCTGTTCGCCACGGTGCTGCTGGGCACGCTGTTGGTGATGCTGGGCACCGCGTTCGCGGTGGATCTCTCCTACCGGTGGTGGGTGCGCCATGCGGTTCGCTGACGCCTGGGTCTCCGACGCCTTCTGGCTCGCCGCCACCGTGGCCGCGTATGTGGCCGCCCGCGCGCTCTATCGCCGCCGCCCGGTGTGGTGGCTGTCGCCGCTCCTCGTTGCGCCGGCGCTGCTGCTGGGCCTGGCGCTGGGCGCGCGGGTGGGCTACGGCGACTATTTCCACGCCACCCACTGGCTGATGCTGGCGCTCGGTCCGGCGACCGTGGCCTTCGCCCTGCCGATCTACGAGCACCGCGCGGTGATCCGCCGCAACTGGCCGGTGCTGGCGATCGGCGTGGCCGCGGGCAGCGCCATCGCGATGGTGAGCGCCTGGGGCCTGTCGAGCCTGTTCGGCCTTTCCGAAAGCCTGCGCCTGAGCCTGCTGCCGCGTTCGATGAGCATGCCGTTCGCCCTGATCGTCGCCGACGACATCGGCGGCGTGCCGGACCTCACGGCGGTGTTCGTGGTGGTCACTGCGGTGGTCGGCGTCGCCCTCGGCGAGGTGCTGCTGAAGTGGCTGCCGCTCAAGTCGGCGCTGGCGCGCGGCTCCCTGTTCGGCATGGGCGCGCACGGCGCGGGCGTGGCCAAGGCCACGGAGATCGGCGGCGAGGAAGGTTCGATCGCCGGTCTGGTGATGATTTTGTCCGGGGTCGCCAACGTTCTGGCGGCGCCATTGGTGGTGTTTCTCCTGCGCTAGGGCTTTTTGTTCCTCCCTTGCCCTGGCGTTACCTTGCGCCGCGCCCCCCATACGGGCGCGGCGCCTTTTCTTTTTGTGAGAGTAGACTCACGCTGCCGCGCAGTTTTTCCGCGCGCGCTCTGGACATCCGGGCGCTCGCCGCACAGATGATTCCGCATCAAGCCGCGTTCGCGCGTTCCGTGTTGTCCCGAAGCTGGAAGGTACCCCCCATGCCGTCGCTGTTCGACCCCCTGAAGGTAGGCGCCCTGACCCTGCCCAACCGTATCGTCATGGCGCCGCTCACCCGCGCCCGCGCCGGTGACGAACGCATCCCCAACGCCCTGATGGCGGACTATTACGTGCAGCGCGCCAGCGCCGGACTGATCCTCAGCGAAGCGACCTCTGTCACCCCCATGGGCGTTGGCTATGCCGCGACGCCGGGCATCTGGTCCGCCGCGCAGGTGGCGGGCTGGCGCGGCGTCACCGATGCGGTGCATGCCGCTGGCGGGCGGATATTCCTGCAGCTTTGGCACGTCGGCCGCGTCTCCGACCCGATCTTCCTCAACGGCGAGCTGCCGGTGGCCCCCAGCGCCCTTGCGCCCGAGGGGCACGTCAGCCTGGTGCGGCCGATGCGCCCCTATGTCACACCGCGCGCCCTGGAACTCGAGGAAATTCCCGGCATCGTCGCGGCCTATCGCCAGGGCGCGGCCAATGCCAAAAAGGCGGGCTTCGACGGCGTCGAGGTGCACGGCGCCAACGGCTATCTGCTGGACCAGTTCCTCCAGGATTCCGCCAACCGCCGCACCGACGCCTACGGCGGCCCGATCGAGAACCGCGCCCGCCTGATGCTGGAAGTCGTGGACGCGGCGATCGCCGAATGGGGTCCGGACCGCGTCGGCCTGCACATCGCGCCGCGCGGCGAATCCCACAGCATGGGGGATTCCAACCCCGCCGCCACTTTCGGTTACGTCGCGGAGGAGATGAAGAAGCGCGGCATCGCCTTCATCTTCGCGCGCGAGAGCCAGGGTCCGGGGCGCATCGGCCCGGCGCTGAAGAAAGCCTTCGGCGGCGTGTTCATCGCCAACGAAGGGCTGACCAAGGCGGTGGCGCAAGGCCTGCTCGACGCGGGGGAGGCGGATGCCGTTTCCTTCGGCAAGGACTATATCGCCAACCCCGATCTGGTGCGCCGCCTCGCCGAAGACGCGCCGCTCAACGCCTGGAACCAGAACACCTTCTACGGCGACGGCACGGTGGGCTACACCGACTACCCGGCGCTCGCCACCGCCTGAGCCCTTCCGGGTTGTGCAGGGCGTCCTCCGATGGCATGTATGGATGTCACGGGGGACGCCATGGACCATCTCAAGCTGCTGCTGGCCGGACGCAACGTCAGCCTCAACCGGGAGCTTTCCCGCGAGGAGGCGGCCCGCGCCCGCGCATGGTTTCCCCACGCGCGCTTCATCGCCGAGAATTTCATCGAGTTCGACTATCTGCGCCGCGGCATGATGCACCACGCGCCCGGCACCTCCGGGCGCAGCGTGGACGTGCGCGCCTACCTTACCGAGGCGGGTCTGCTGCTGCCGCGCAAGGGTACGCCGCAGCCCGCCGGGCACGATGCCGACATGTTCCTGCGCGGCCAGTGGCTGGAGGAATACGTCTGGGCCGCCTTCCTCCACGCCGGGGCGGACGCCGCCACCTTCCACCAGGCGATCCATTGGCGGGTGGACGAGTACGAAGGCGACAACGAGGTGGACGTGATCGCCCGCATCGGCGACCGCCTTGCCTTCGCCTCGTGCAAGGCGATGCGCCCGCAGCCCAACGCCGCGGGCTCGCAGAACTACCGCGGCGGCTTGGTCAATTTCCTCAACGAGATCGACAACGCCCAGGACCAGTACGGCTATCCCTGGGACAGCGCCTTCCTGTTCACCACCACCGCCTTCCAGGAGGACGACGGCGCCGCCCGCTACGGCAGCCTGTTCGGCAAGGCGCGGGCGCTCGACGTCTATATGCTGGGGTTGGAGGACCTTCCCTGGCGGCGGCTTCTGCCCTACATGACCAAGGTGGTGCAGGACCTGCGCGCGGAGGAAATCCCGCTGCCGGAACACCCGGTGCACGGCGCATGGGCGCGCCGCGAAGCCGCACGCTGAGGCAAGGAACATCAATGACCTGGGAGCGTTTCTTCAGGCTGGATTGGGGTGGGCTGCCCGCCGCGGAGATCATCGCCTCGGTGGCGCTGGTGGTCGCCGTGGCGCTCGGGCGCAGCCTCTTCGAACACTACCTGCGCCGCCGCGAGCAGTTCATCAGCGAGAAGCACTGGCGCATCCTCGCGCGGGTGAAGAACGCCGCCTTCCTCCTCATCGTCGTCGGCCTGTTCCTGATCTGGGCGCCGTCGCTGAAAACCCTGGCCCTGTCGCTCACCGCCTTCGCCGTGGCGATCATCATCGCCACCAAGGAGCTGATCATGTGCCTCTCCGGCGGGGTGGTGCGCCTGGTCTCCAATTCCGCGCGGGTCGGCGACTGGGTGGAGATCGGCGGGGTGCGCGGCCAGGTGGTGAACATGGACCTTCTCACCGTCACTCTGCAGGAGATCCACTCCGACGGACGCTCCTACGAGTTCACCGGGCGGCTGGTCTCCATTCCCAATGCGGTCTTCCTCACCTCGCCGGTGCGCAACGAAACCTTCTATGGCCGCTACGTCTATCACAAGTTTACCCTGGTCTTCGAACCGGGGACGGACATCGACGTGATGGAAAAGCTGGTGCGCGACAGCCTGGAGCGCGATATGGAGCCCCACATGGAACTGGCGCGGCGCTACAACGCGACGATCGAACGCAAGGCGGGGCTGGATTTGCAGGACGTCGAACCCGAAATCATCTTCGAAACCACCAACGAGGCGAAAATCCGCATGCACGTCAGCGCCTTTCTGCCGACCCGCAACGCCATCCGCTTCGAGCAGAACGCGGTGCGCGCCGCGCTCGGCCGTCTCTCCGCCGCGGCGGGCGAGGGGAGAGCCTAGCACAATGTTCTTCCTCCCCCTGTTCGACGACAACCCGACGCGGCGGCCCGCCTACGTCACCTGGTTTCTCATCGGCCTGTGCGTCGCCGTCTTCCTCTGGCAGACGGGGCTCACCGACGCGCAGTCGCGCCTCCTCTCCGTCCAGTACGGCTCGATTCCGGCGCTGCTCCTCGGCGGCGAGAGCCTGCCCGCGGAATACCGCGCCATTCCCGCCTGGGCCTCGCCGCTCACCTCGATGTTCCTGCACGGCGGCTTCCTCCACCTCGGCGGCAACATGCTGTTCCTCTGGATCTTCGGCAACAACGTCGAAGAGGCGATGGGCCGCGTCCGCTACCTGCTGTTCTATGT
>JBFWJB010000252.1:0-4488 GCA_050253435.1 Rhodospirillaceae bacterium | reverse complement strand
GCGCTACGCGCAAAACTAAAGTTAGGGGAGGTGTGGCGGGAATTGGAACCCCGGTCCCCGGAGGGGACAAATCGCCCCGGTGGGGCGATTTGAGGGTGGAAATCCCCTGGAGGGAAGTCCCTCCACGAAGTTGTGGTTTTTCTACTTCTTCACATCCGGGGCTGGGGCCGCGGGCGCGGGGGGCGTTTCCGGCTTTTTGCCTTCGGGGTAGAACAGCGAGCGCACGCCGCCCGGCACCAGGGCGGAGAGCGGGTTCACCGAGACGTCGGGTTCGTCCAGAGTGCCCTTGATCGTATAGCTCATGGCGAACAGGCCGCCGTCTTTGCCGCCGAGGATCGGGCCGATCACCGGGAGGTCGGTGATCAGGCGGTTGAGCACGTTGACCGGGATGATCGTGCCTTTGAGGGCGACGTCGCGGCTGTCGGTGTCGACCGTGCCGTTGGCGATGATGCCGAAGGACGGCCCGGCGGCGCGGAATTCGGTGTGCGTGGCGACGCCATGGTCCAGCGAGAACGGCGCTTCCAGATACCAGAAGCTCACCCCTTTGTTGTTCACCAGATCGGCGATGCCGGTGAGCGAGGCCACCGAGATCAGCTGCGCCAGCACCGGCGTTTCGACCACGGTGAAGGCGTCGATGTGGCCGCGTCCGGAGATCGGCCCCTTGTCGGGCACCGTCGCCTCCAGGGTCAGCTTGCCGCCCTTGATCGAATCGGTGAAGTCGAAGGCTTCGAGCAGCGAGCCCGCATCCTCGGAGGTCACCGAGACCTCGCGCGAGGCGGCCTCGCGCCGCACCGCGATGTCGGTTCTCTTGCCGCCGTCGACGGTGCCGGTGATGCCGCCCATCCACTTGGCGTCCGTGGTGCGGTGCAGGGTGCCCTTCACCCCGCCCATCTGGCCGTTCTCCGATACCCAGACGCGGTCCACGTCGAGATGCACCACCGCGGGCGCGACCGGCCCCTCGGGTTCGTCGTCGTCGTCCTCTACGAAGGCCTTCCAGCCGCCCTCGCCGACCAGCGGCTGCAGGTCGAGGGTGGGGCCGCGGAAAGTGGCGTCCACGCTGCCGTCCGGCGCGAAGGCAAGGCTGCCTTCCAGCACGCTGCGGCCGACGCGGATGTCGTGCAGGGTGACCAGGTTGACCCGGCCCTTGGCGTCGGCCTGGGCGCTGCCCGATGCCTCGAAGGCGTCGCCCGCCTGCACCCGGAACTGCGGCATGTCCACCAGGCGGCCGTTGTCGAAGCGGATCGACGCGGTGCCCGAGGAAGCGCCGCCCTGCAGTTTGCGCCAACCCATGCCGGGAATTTCCATCGCCGCGCCGGAAAGGTCCATCTGCACGCCCAGGCTCATCCGCCCCTTGGCGTCCACCCCGGCCACCGCGTCGCCCACCACCGGACCGCGCAGGTAGGGCGCGGTGAAGGGGATGAAATCGAGACCGAGGGCGGTGCGCCCCGCATCGTCGATGGAGCCGGAGAGGGTGTAGCGGGTGCGCGTGCCGGGGCCGGAGAAGCGCTCTTCCCAGCCCAGGCGCAGCGGCACGCCGTTGACCTTGCCGTCGCCGGAAACCTCCATGCCGTCCAGGTCCACGGAAAGCGCAAGCTCGCCCTCGCTCAGCGAACGGCCGGGGATGACGTTCTTGATCGCCAGGCCGGAAAGCTGCGATTTCGCCGCCACCGTCATGTCCTTGATGCGCAGATCGAGCAACAGCGGGAAGTGCATGGTCAGGTGGGTGGCGCCGGTGCCGGAGATCGCCTTGGGGTCCACCGTGCCCATGGATTTCAACAGGCGCAGCGGCTCCTGGTCGATCAGTTCCAGCGCTTCGCGCACCGGGCCGGTGATGTCGGCCTCGATGTCGGCGTACTGCATCTCGGCGTCGAGGCCGCTGAAGCGCACGTGGCCGCCCGGAGCGACGATCAGGTTGCCGAGGCGGCCGCCGTCCGGGTAGACGTCGATTTCCTTGAGGCCGAAGGTGATGCGTCCGCCCGCGCCGACGATCGGCGGCATCGGCCGCAGGAAGTGCACCGAGGCGTCCTTCACCCGCGCCTCGCCGGAAAAGCTTTTCACATCCAGGGAGGCGAGGTCGCGCCCCGCGATCTCGGCGGCGAAGCGCGCCTCCTCGACGCGGCCGTCCCGGAGGTTTTCGATCAGCCAGCTGCGCGGCGGCGGCGCGATGCCGGGCGGCCAGTAGCGCTCCAGGGCGTCGAGCGCGGTGTCGGTGAGGTGCGCCGTGGCCGAGATCGCGATCTCGCCGTCCGCACCCTCTACCGGCCAGGCGGCGGTGCCGGCGGCGGAGACCGCCGCGTCCTCCAGTTCCAGGTGCAGGGTTTCCAGGTTCGCGTGCCCGGTGCGGCCGTCGTATTCGCCCTTGAGGCGGAACGCCTTGACCGGAAACGCCATGCCCAGGGGATCGGGCGCCAGCACCACGCCGGCCCCCCCGATGATCTGGCCGCTCACTTCGGCGCGGGCGATGTCCGCCAGGCCGATGCGGGTTGCGTCCTTGGGCGCAAGGCGCGCCGAAAGCTGCCCGGAGACCGGCAGCGCCACGCCCTTGACCGCGGCCAGGGAGGCGAACTCTCCGGCGAACAGGCTCGGCACCACGTCCTGGAAGACCAGTGTGGCGCGCACTTCCGCGGTTTCTTCGTCGAAGCTGGAAACCAGCGCGAAGGCCGAGGTGGCGCCGCCGATCAGAGTGGCGAACTCGGCGCGCCCGAGCAGTCCGCGGCGGGTGCGCTCGACGCTCGCATCGAGGCGCGGGATGCGGTAGTGGCGGCCGTGCGGAATGTCGATCACCGAGGCCTCGGCCTCGACGATGGCGATGAAGTCCAGGTGCTCGTCGCCCGGCGCCATCAAGGGCGCCAGCGCCGAGCGCAGGTCGAAGGAGGGGCCGCCTTCCGCCGCGGGCGCTTCCGCCGCGGCGGGCGCGCCGACGCCGATGGAGATGTCGCCCTGCGCATCGCGGGTGAGCACCAGGCGCGGGCGGTAGACCACCGCCGCGGTGGGCAGCACCGCGCCGCGCGCCAGCGCTCTCAGGCGGTAGGCGAGGTCCACCACCGGCAGCCGCGTCACCGAGCCGGGCGTGCCGGTGATCGCCACCCGGGAAAGCCGGATGACCAGGCGGTGGCGGGTGTCGTCCCAGGCGAGGAAGGCATCCTTGGCGGTCACCGAAACCCCGGTGCGGGAGTGAATCTGGCTTTCCAGCAGCGGCAGCGCCTGGCCGATGGAGACCGGCCCCTGGCGCACCTGCCACACCAGCACGCCGCCGAGAAGCAAGGGGAACGTCAGGGCGAAGGCCACGGCTCCCAATGCCGCGCGGATCGCGTATGATGTCACTCGACGGAGAATGATCGCCTCGCCAGATGTTCAATCCCCGGGTCAGACCCGCCCGGGACGTGCCGGAAGTTCCCCATGTCTGATTTTGTATTTCCTTCTCAAGCCCGCGTCATCCCGGAAAGTGCGTCCGCCGCGGCTGCGGAGATCGGATTCGAACGTTGGCATGCGCTGGCGGACTCGTTTGCCGACGCCGACCCCGCCCGCGCCGCCGCCATGCGCGCCGCCGCCGGGGAGGATGCGGGCGGCCGCCTGCTCGCCGCGTTGTTCGGCGGCAGCCCTTACCTGTCGCACTCCCTGCTCGCCGAACCGGACGCCGCGCTCGCGGCGCTGCGCGCCGGGCCGGAGGCCGCCTTCGCGGCGGAGTGCGCAGCGGCGGAAGCCGCCTGCGCCGGAGAAACCGACCGAACCGAATTGATGCGGCGCTTGCGGATTTTCAAGCGCCGCGCCGCGCTGATCATCGCCATGGCCGACGTGGCGGAGGCGCTGCCGCTCGTCACCCTGATCGGGATGATCAGCTGTGTGGCGGAAACCGCGCTGAAATTCATCCTGCGGCATCTGCTGCGGCCGCTGCGCCCCGGCGTGGCGGAGCCGGAGGCCGACGCCGGATATTTCCTTCTCGCCATGGGCAAGCTCGGCGGGCGGGAACTCAACTATTCCTCCGATGTCGACCTGATCGCGCTCTACGACGAAGCCAAGGCTGCGGCAGTGGGCATCGACGACCCGCGCAAGGCGTTCATCCGCCTCACCCGCGACATGGTGGCGATGATGGAGACGCGCACCGCCGAGGGTTACGTCTTCCGCACCGACCTGCGCCTGCGCCCCGACCCCGGATCGACGCCGGTGGCGATGTCCACCCTGGCGGCGGAAATCTATTACGAGGGCTTCGGCCAGAACTGGGAACGCGCCGCGATGATCAAGGCGCGCGCGGTGGCGGGCGACCTTGCCGCCGGGACGGAATTCCTCAAGATCCTGCGCCCCTACGTCTGGCGGAAGTCGCTGGATTTCAACGCAATTCAGGATATTCACTCGATCAAGCGGCAGATCGCCGCAAAGTCCGGCGGGCGCGACATGGCGGTGGCCGGGCACAACGTCAAGCTCGGGCGCGGCGGCATCCGCGAGATCGAGTTCTTCGCCCAGACGCAGCAGCTGATCTGGGGCGGGCGG
>JBFWJB010000251.1:0-4495 GCA_050253435.1 Rhodospirillaceae bacterium | reverse complement strand
AGCGCCCAGGCGCGCGGCAACGAGGTGCACCTCTACCTGCGCTGATCCACGGCTTCATAAAAAGTTTGAAAACGGTGCCTTCGGGCGCCGTTTTCGTTATTGTGTGTGCCCCACAGGCGCGCAACCAGACGAGGAAGACAAAGGTGGCGGATAAGGACTACACCGGCAGCCGGTACATGGGCATCTCCTGGGATATGTTTCACCGCGACGCACGCACCCTTGCGGCGCGCCTGATGGCGCGCGGGCCGTTCGCCGGCATCGTGGCGATCACCCGCGGCGGCCTGGTGCCGGCGGCGGTGGTGGCGCGCGAACTCAACCTGCGCTTGGTGGATACGCTGTGCGTGGCGAGCTACGACGACCGTGTGCAGGGCGACGACGCCCTGGTGCTCAAGGCGCCCACCGGCGACGGCGAGGGCTGGCTGGTGATCGACGATCTGGTGGATTCCGGCCGCACCGGCAAGGTGGTGCGCCGCCTGCTGCCCAAGGCGACCTTCGCCACCGTCTACGCCAAGCCGCAGGGCCAGGCGCTGGTGGACGAGTTCGTCGTCGCGGTGGACCAGCACATCTGGCTGCTCTTCCCCTGGGATGCGGATATGCAGCCCGCCCCGCCGCTTGCCGGGGCATGAAAAACCGGGCCGGTCTTGGGGAAAAACCGGCCCGGATGAAGGGGAACGAAGAATCCGGAGGCAAGATCTGGACGGACGAACCACCGGATTCCGCGAAGCCGTTGTTCAAGGCTTCGGCGGCGAAAGTGCATGGGTTTCGCCCGCAATGCATTGCGTTCCGTCAATTTTTCCCGGTCTGCTCACGATTTATTGCAAGGCTGTAAAAATCCGTGAATTGCAGGGGAAAAAAGTGCTTGCATCGTTCCTAGGGCGTTGGTACATAGGCGCCTCACCGCTTGCGGGGGTGTAGCTCAGCTGGTTAGAGTGCCGGCCTGTCACGCCGGAGGTCGCGGGTTCGAGCCCCGTCACTCCCGCCATTTCCCCTCCGGGGAAACGCTGCGGACATGAAAAAACGGACCGCCTTCCGGCGGTCCGTTTTTTGTTGCGCGGCTTCGGCGTCAGGCGATGCGCTTGGCGACGATCTTCTGATAGAGGCCGCCGAAGCTGGTGGACTTGCTCCAGGAGAAGCGGGCGCGGCGGTCCGAGGTCGCGTAATCGGCGATCTCCCGCTTCCACAGGGCGAAGGTGAAGGGCTCGAGCGACCACGCGACGAACGCCATCACCGGCCACAGCGGCTGCCACCACTTCATCTTGTGGTAATCGACGAACACCGCCTTGCCGCCCACGTCCACCTGGTCGAGCAGGCGGTTGACGATGGCGACCTTGTAGTCCTCCGGCACTTCGTGCAGCAGCAGGAAGCTCACCGCCACGTCGTAGGGGCCTTCGATCGGCTCCGCGGCGTTGGCGCGGCGGATGAACAGGTTCTTGAGGCCGTGCAGGCGGCGCTTCTTGCGCAGACCGTAGAGCTGGATGGTGGAAATATCGGAGATCGTCACCGGGCCGGGCGCCGCCTTCTTCGACATGTCGATGCAGAAGTGGCCGTAGACGCTGGCCGGCATGTAGACGCGGTCGCCGGGGGAGATTTCCTCGACGACGCTCCGCATCAGTGCGCCGTCCTGGTACCACAGAATCTGCGAGACCACGAATTGGTGGTCGAAAACGCGCCGCACATAGGGCGCGACGTAGGCCCAGGTGTAGACCTCGCGCAGATAGCGCGGCACCGGCAGGCGCCAGCGCTCGGGTGCGGCGTGGGCCTCGCGGTCCGCCTCGGTCTGCGAATCGACGACCAGCGTATCGGCGAAGTCGGACAGCAACGGTCGGGCATCCATGATAGGGAAACCTCCAGTCGGGGATAGGACGAAACCAGCGGCAGGTTTGCCGTTTCCGCCGCAAAAGCCCCCTGGCGGATCGGCGCGCATGCCGGTCTGTCGGCGCCACCGGTCCGGCGCTCTCGCGGCGTCTTGAAACGGGGCTGAAAAAAAACTGCACTTTAGTAGCGGCTCACGCGCGGCGAGGCAAGGTTTCTCTTGCGCGGCGTTCGAAGGCTGCGATCATCGCCTCCACGTCGTCGGGGCCGAAGCGGCAGAGCAGCGCCTGCAAGGTGCGCGAACGCATCTCGCACAGGAAGTCGAGGGACACGAAGCTGCCGGTCTCCTGACGGCGGAAACGCCACAGAATGGTCAGGCGGCGGAACGGCGGCTGGTTCGCGGTGATGTCGATCGCCTCGAACGGGTGCAGCGTCGTCAGCGTGCGGAAATGCTGGCGCATGAAGCGCATACGCACCGTCTGCTCGGTGCCGTAGGCGTTCTCGCTGCGCGCGATGATGCGGGCGGTCACCCAGCCGGGAACGAATTCGGGATAGCGCTCGACATCGGCGACGAGGTCGAAAACATCCTCGACCGCAAACGGCAAAGGCCTGTGAACGGCATATCGGAACATCGACGCCCCACGTGTTACCCCCGCAACATCCTAGGGCGGAAGGGTGGGAAACGGCAACGAAAGATTGCCCGTTCGGGCGGGCCGGGATTTCCTCCTTGCTCCGGAGCGCGAAAATGCGGACAGTCCGCCAGACGAAACCGAACCGGAGCGGTGCTCCCCAGAGTGGATGCGGATGCCTGATTTTTCCGAAGCCGTGACGACGCGGCGGACCTTTGCGATTATCTCTCACCCCGACGCCGGCAAGACCACGCTGACCGAAAAGCTCTTGCTGTTCGGAGGCGCTATCCAGGCCGCGGGCGCGGTGAAGGCGCGCGGCGACGCGCGGCGCGCCCGCTCCGACTGGATGAAGGTGGAGCAGGAACGCGGCATCTCGGTCGCCTCCTCGGTGATGACCTTCGACTTTGCCGACTGCGTGTTCAACCTCTTGGACACCCCCGGCCACGAGGACTTCTCGGAGGACACCTACCGCACGCTTACCGCCGTCGATTCGGCGGTGATGGTGATCGACGCGGCCAAGGGCATCGAGGAGCGCACCCGCAAGCTGTTCGAGGTCTGCCGCCTGCGCGACGTGCCGATCGTCACCTTCATCAACAAGATGGACCGCGAGGCGCGCGATCCCTTCGACCTCCTCGACGAGATCGAGCAGACGCTGGCGCTGGACGTCACCCCCGCCTCGTGGCCGATCGGCATGGGGCGCGATTTCCTCGGCTGCTACGACCTCCTGAAGGACCGCCTGGCGCTGCTGCACAGGAAGGGCCGCGGCGAACTGCCGGACGAAGGCGAGGTGTGCGAGGGCCTCTCGGACCCCAAGCTCGACGCGCTGCTGCCCGATTACGCCGCCGCGACCCTGCGCGAGCAGGTGGATATGGCGCGCGGCCTGTGTCCGGAATTCGACCTCGAGTCCTATCGCGAAGGCCACCTCACGCCGGTCTACTTCGGTTCCGCGATCAACAATTTCGGCGTGCGTGAACTCCTCCAGGGCCTCGCCGAGATCGCCCCCAGCCCGCGGCCGCAGCCCGCGAGCCCGCGCACCGTCGTCCCCACCGAGGAGGCGGTCACCGGCTTCGTGTTCAAGATCCAGGCGAACATGGACCCCAAGCACCGCGACCGCATCGCCTTCGTCCGCCTCGCTTCCGGCCATTTCCAGCGCGGCATGAAACTGACCCACCTGCGCACCGGCAAGCTGCTCAACCTGCACAACCCGGTGCTGTTCCTCGCCCAGGACCGCGAACTCGCGGAGGAAGCCTTCGCCGGCGACATCATCGGTGTGCCCAACCACGGCAACCTGCGCATCGGCGATGCGCTGACCGAAGGCGAGGACCTGCGCTTCACCGGCATTCCCAGCTTCGCGCCGGAACTGCTGCAAAAGGTGCGGGCGCTGGACCCCCTGAAGGCCAAGCACCTCGGCCGCGCCCTGCAGCAGCTCGCCGAGGAAGGCGCGGCGGCGGTGTTCAAGCCGCGCATCGGCGCGGACTGGATCGTCGGCGTGGTCGGGCAGTTGCAGTTCGAGGTGATGGCCGACCGCATCCGCACCGAATACGGCATTCCCGTCGTCTTCGAGCCGACCCAGCTCTACACCGCGCGCTGGGTCGCCGCCGACGATCCGCTGCAGCTCAAGCGCCTGCTCGACGCCAATGCCGCGGCCATCGCCGACGACCACGACGGCCAGCCGGTGTTCCTCGCCCGTAACGCCTGGCACCTCGGCAAGGCGGAGGAGGAGTTCCCCAAAGTCCGCTTCCTCAAGACCCGAGAGGCCTCCGCATGACGCTGCGCCCCGCCGCCTTCCTCGACCGCGACGGCACCATCAATGTGGATTGCCACTACCTCTCCGACCCGGCGCAGGTGGAGCTTCTGCCCGGCGCGGCGGAGGGACTCAAACGCCTCGCCGCCATGGGCTACGCCCTCGTCGTCGTCACCAACCAGTCGGGCATCGCCCGCGGCTACTTCGACGCCGCGCGCCTGGTCGAAATCCACGCCCGCCTCGCCGAGCTCCTCGCTGCCGAAGGCTGTATCCTCGACGGCGTCTACGTCAGGCCGCATGGTCCGGGCGT
>JBFWJB010000250.1:0-4544 GCA_050253435.1 Rhodospirillaceae bacterium | reverse complement strand
AGGAGCAGGAAGAGATCCTGGATCTCTACAAGCGCGCCCTCGGCATGCAGTGACGCCCGCCGCGGTCTTTTCCGCCGTGGTGGCGTCGCCAAGGCTCGCCCGTAGCCCCGCTACGGGCCTTCGCCCCGGCTCCTGCCCACGTCGAAAAATCCCTGCGGCGGGCTGCCGCGGGCTCTTCCGTCAGCTGTAGAGCGCTTCGAGGCGGTCGCCGTAGCGCTCCTTGATGACGTGGCGGCGGATCTTCATCGTCGGCGTCATCATGTCGTTGTCCACGGTGAACGCCTCGGCGGAGAGCGCGAATTTGCGGATCTGCTCGACCGGCGACAGCGTGGCGTTGACCCGCGTCACCGCGGCGCGCATCGCCTTGAGGAAATCCGCATCGTTGACCAGCCAGGCGATGTCGTCCGGCTTGCCGTTTTTCGCCGCGAACTCGGCGGCGAAGGCGGCGGCGGGCACCAGCAGCGCCACGAGGTGGGGGCGGCGGTCGCCCATCACCATCGCCTGGCCGATTTCCGGCGCCAGCGTGAGCAGGCCCTCGACGCGCTGCGGCGAGATGTTGTCGCCGCCGGAGTTGACGATGATGTCCTTCTTGCGGTCGGTGATGACGAGGTGGCCGTCGTCGTCGAGATAGCCGACGTCGCCGGTGTGCAGCCAGCCGTCGGCGTCGATGGCGCGCGCGGTCTCCTCCGGCCGGTTCCAGTAGCCCTTCATCACCGAGCTGCCCTTGACCAGAATCTCGCCGTCTTCGGCGATGCGCACGGAAACGCAGGTGAACACCGGCCCGACGGTGTGGATCTTCGCCCCCGGCACGCGGTTGGCGGAAATCACCGGGGCGCTTTCGGTCTGGCCATAGCCCTGCAGGATGCGCACCCCGAGCGCGGTGAAGAAGCGCCCGATCGCCGGGTTGAGCGGCGCGCCGCCGGAGATCATGCCCTCCAGCGCGCCGCCGAAGCGGGCGCCGATATCCTGCCGCACCTGGGAATCGAGCAGGCGGTCGCGCCGCGCCTCGTGCGGGGTGAGGCCCGCGGGGTCGGTCTGGCGTTTTTCGCCGAGCTTGAGCGCGAGCGCGAACTGGGCGCGCCGCCAGGCGGGCTGCTTCGCCACCGAGGTGAGGATCTTCACCCGCATCATGTCGTAGAGCCGCGGCACCGCGGTCATCAGCATCGGCCGCGTCTCGCGCATGTTCTGGGTGAGCTTGTCCACCCCTTCGGCATAAAAGATCTGCGCGCCGGTGGTGACCGGGAAGTTCTGGCCGCAGGTGTGTTCGTAGGAGTGCGACAGCGGCAAAAACGAGAGGAAGCGCGCGTCGCTGCCGTTGGCGGGCAACAGGTTGTTCCAGTGGTCCCAGCAGCTTTCGCAATTGGCGATGAGGTTCTCGTGGGTGAGCATCACCCCCTTGGGGGTGCCGCCGGTGCCGGAGGTATAGATCATGCAGGCGACGTCGCCGCGGCTGCGCGGCGGCTGCGGCGCGGGCGCGCCGGAGGAAAGCAGGGCTTCCCACGAGGAAACCTCGGCCACCGAGTGCTGTTCGCTCTCGAAGGCGGCCATGGTGATCAGCGGCAGGGGCTGATTTTCGCGGGTGATCGCCTCGGCGACGCGGGAGGCGAGCGCGGCGGAGGAGGCGATGACCACCTTGGGCGCGGAATCCGCCAGGATGTGGCGGTGGTCCGCCACGGTGTTGGTGACATAGGTGGGCACGGTGATCGCGCCCGCGGCCATGATGCCGAAATCGGCGATCAGCCACTCCGGCCGGTTTTCCGACACCAGCATCACGCGGTCGCCGGGGCCGACGCCCTTCTCCGCCAGACCGGCGGCGCAGGCCGCCACCTTGTCCGCCACCTCGCGCCAGGTCAGCGCGTGGTATTCGCCGCCTTTCTTGGCCCACAGGAACGGGTGGTCCGGGGTGCGCGAGGCATGCAGGGCCAGAAACTCGGGCAGCGTCGCCAGAGTGCGGTAGGGCGGCACGAAGAGCTGTGTCATGGCGGAAGAAGTCCTCTGGAAAAGAGGTCGGTGGGGGGGTGTCTGGAAAGGCTGTCGCGCTCCATATATAGCGGCATAGCGGGTTAGGCGTGAAGCATAATCCCCATACGCCGCTTGTTGTTTTCAAAGGTGCGGAGCCCCGCGCCCAATTCCACGAGAGAGGGTCGATGTCTGCTGTCGTTTCCGCGTCGTCCGCCGGGTTGCCCGGATGGGATTTGTCCGATTTGTATCCGTCGCCCGATGGCCCCGAACTGGCCCGCGACCTCGACGCCGCGGAGGCGGATGCGGCGGCCTTCTCCAAGGCCTATGCCGGACGCTTGGCCGATCTCGACCCTGCCGGATTCGCCCGCGCGCTTGCCGAGTACGAGCGCCTCAACGAGGTGTTGAGCCGCATCCTCAGCTACGCGCAGCTGCGCCACGCCACTGCGGTGACCGACCCGGAAATCGCGCGTTTCCAGCAGAACATCGGCGAGCGCGCCACCACGATCAGCCAGAAGGCGCTGTTCTTCACCCTGGAGCTTAACCGCGCCTCCGAGGAGCGCCTCGCCCTGTGGCTCACCGATTCCTTCACCGCGCGCTATGCGCCGTGGATCACGCAGGTGCGCGCCTTCCGCAAGCACCAGCTTTCCGATGAGGCGGAAAACCTGCTGCACGAGCGCGAGGTGGTCGGCCGGGCCGCATGGAACCGCCTTTACGACGAAACCCTGGCGGCGATGCGCTTCCCCTTCGGCGGGGCCGAGCTGACGATGACCGAGGCGTTCGACAAGCTCTCGGATTCCGACCGCACGGTGCGGGCCGAGGCGGGCCGCGTGATCGCGGGCGTGCTGCGCGACAATTCCCGCGTGCTTACCCTGGTCACCAACGTGCTCGCCAAGGATAAGCAGATCGACGACGACCGCCGCGGCTATGCCCGGCCGGTGAGTTCCCGCAATCTCGCCAACCAGGTGGAGGACGAGGTGGTGGACGCCCTGGCCTCCGCGGTGCGCGAGGCCTATCCGCGCCTTTCCCATCGCTATTACGCGCTCAAGGCGAAGTGGCTGGGGCTGGAGAAGCTCGCCCACACCGACCGCAACGCGCCGTTGCCGGGCGACGACGGCAAACGCTACGCCTGGGGCGAGGCGGTGGATACCGTGCTCGGGGCCTATGGCGCTTTCTCCCCGGCGCTGGCGGACCTCGCCAAGCCCTTCTTCGACAACCCGTGGATCGACGTGCCGGTGCGGCCGGGCAAGGCCTCCGGCGCGTTCGCCCACCCCACCGTGCCTTCCGCGCACCCCTACCTGATGCTCAACTACCTCGGCCGCTCCCGCGACGTGATGACGCTGGCGCACGAGCTCGGCCACGGCGTGCACCAGCGCCTCGCCGCGGCGCAGGGGCACCTCTTGTGCGACACCCCGCTGACGCTCGCCGAAACCGCCTCGGTGTTCGGCGAGATGCTCACCTTCCGCTCGGTGCTGAACGCCACAACCGACCCGAAAGGGCGGCGCATCCTGCTGTCCGGCAAGATCGAGGACATGATCAACACGGTGGTCCGCCAGACCGCCTTCCACATGTTCGAAACGCGCGTCCATGCGGAGCGCCGCAGCGGCGAAATCCCGGCGGAGCGCCTGGGCGAGATCTGGCTCGAGGTGCAGAGCGAGAGCCTCGGCCCGGCGTTCGCCTTCGACGACGACTACCGGGTTTTCTGGTCCTACATTCCGCACTTCATTCACGTGCCGTTCTACGTTTACGCCTATGCCTTTGGCGATTGTTTGGTCAATGCGCTCTATGGCGTATACCGCTCCGGGCATCCCGGCTTCGCCGAGAAGTACCTGGAAATGCTGCGCGCGGGCGGCAGCAAGACGCACCGCGAGCTTTTGGCGCCCTTCGGCCTCGACGCATCCGACCCCGGCTTCTGGTCGATCGGTCTCGACGTCGTCGCCGGTCTGATCGATGAACTCGAGGCCCTGGAACCCGAGACCTGAGAAAAACAGGCAAAAAAAGCAGGGGTATTCATCGCATCGTCCTTGCACGGCGAGGGCAGTGTTGATACGTAAGAGGGGGCCGAGGCCAGCCCATATGGGTAGGGCCTTGCGCAGCCGACGGATCAACGAAAATTCCGGCCTGAAAGGGCCGCATTCCGGGGACCGCCGAGGCGTGCTCGCGCATTGAGGCGGCGGAAGATCAAGGCAAGACAACTGAGGGCGGACGAAGGGAGACATGCCTGATGAAAATCGCAATACCGAAGGAGCGGCGGGCGTTTGAAACGCGCGTTGCGGCTTCGCCGGATACGGTGAAGAAATTCGTCGGCCTGGGCTGCGAAGTCCTGGTCGAAAAGGACGCAGGCCTGGCCGCCAGCTTCACCGACGAGGCGTTTGTCGCTGCGGGCGCTTCCATCGCCAAGACTCCGGGCGCCCTCTATAAGGACGCGGACGTGGTGCTGAAGGTGCAGCGCCCGATGACAGCCGAGGACGGCACCGACGAAATCGCCCAGATGAAGAAGGGCACCGCGGTGTTCGCGATGCTTTCGGCGCTGACCGGCAAGGAGTATGTGGGCAAGCTGGCCGAGGCGGGAATCGACGCCTTCG
>JBFWJB010000249.1:0-4555 GCA_050253435.1 Rhodospirillaceae bacterium | reverse complement strand
GACGAGGACGTGGACCTGTTCGACACCAACGACGTCCTGTGGGCGATGACCACCCGGTTCCAGGGCGATGTCAGCACCGTCTTCATCCCCGGCGTCCGCTGCCATCCCCTGGACCCGTCGGAGCGCCCCGACTTCAGTCCGTCGATCATCGCGCCCGGCATCTCGTGCAAGGTGATCTTCGACGCCACGGTGCCGTTCGCCCTGAAGGACCGGTTCCAGCGCTGCCGCTTCAAGGAAGTGGACGTCAAGCGCTTCCTGCCCGACTTCGAAGGCTGACCATCATGGAACGGTTGCGCATCATCGTCGGCATCAGCGGCGCCACGGGGTTTCAGTACGGGTTGAAGGCGCTGGAGCTCCTGCGTGAACTCGGCGTCGAGACCCACCTCGTCGCCTCGCCGGCGGCGGAGCGCACCCGCGCCTACGAAACCGAGGTCCCCCCAGGCGGCCTCCACGCTCTGGCCGACGTGGTCTATCCCGTCGAAGACGTGGGGGCCGCCATCGCCAGCGGCTCCTTCCAGACTTTGGGAATGCTGGTCGCGCCGTGCTCCATGCGCACCCTCGCGGCCATCGCCTCCAGCGCCAGCGACAACCTGCTGACCCGCGCCGCCGACGTCGTCCTCAAGGAACGCCGGCGGCTCGTCCTGATGGCGCGGGAAACCCCGCTCCACCTGGGGCACCTGCGCAACATGGTCGCGGTGACCGAGATCGGCGGAATCATCTATCCGCCGGTCCCTGCCTTTTATCAGAAACCGAAAACCCTGGACCAGATGGTCACACATTCCATCGCGCGGGCGCTCGACCTCTTCGGTCTCGACGTCAAGTCGCTGCCCCGCTGGACGGGCTCCCCTCCGCATGCCGCCCATGTGGTCTCAACATTTTGCGGATAAACGAGGAATAAAATGATCGGACCCATCGTCAATTCATCGTCCACCCTGATCGGCGGCATCGTCGGGGGCCTTCTCGGCGACCGGCTGAGTGAAAAATTCCGCACGCAGCTGCCGCTGACCTTCGGTGCCGCGTCCATGGGAATGGGCGTCTTCATGGTCATGAAAATGCACACGTTGCCGGCGGTGATCGCGTCCCTGCTGCTCGGCGCCATCATCGGCGAGATCTTCTCGATCGAAAAGAACATCAACCGGGCGGCGGCCAAGACACGCGGCGTCATCGACAAACTGGCGCCGCGGCGGGAAGGCGCAACCGTCTCGCATGAGGAATTCCTCGACAAGTTCGTCGGCATCCTCGTGCTGTTCGTCGCCTCCGGCACCGGCATCTTCGGTTCGATGAACGAGGGCATCACCGGCGACCCGTCGATCCTCTTCGCCAAATCCTTCCTCGACCTCATTACCGCCGCGATCTTCGCTACGGCGCTCGGCCTCTCGGTCGCGACCATCGCCATCCCGCAGATCATCGTGCAGGTGATCCTGCTGTTCCTCGGCCAGTCGATCATGGCGATGACGACGCCGGCAATGGTCGCCGACTTTTCGGCCCTGGGCGGCATCATCATGTTCGTCACGGGCTTCCGCATCTGCGGCATCAAGTCCTTCCCGATCGCCAATCTCCTCCCCGGCCTGTTCATCGTCATGCCGATCTCCCACTATTGGACGACCACCCTGCTCCCCTGGGTCATGTCCCTCGCCTGAGGATTCCGCCCCCCCTACGGACGCCATGACCGATACGGACAAAATCATCGCCTACATCAAGTCGAACCACGTGCTGACGCTCTGCTCGGCGCGTGGTTCGACGCCGTGGGCGGCCAACTGCTTCTACGCCTTCGACGAGCGGTCCATGTCCCTGTTTTTCCTGTCGGACCTCTCTACGCGCCATGGATGCGAACTGCGCGACAACCCCCTGGTCGCGGGAACCGTATCCTCGCAGCAGGCGAGCGTCGCGAAGATCCGGGGCCTGCAATTCGAAGGCGTCGCCCTGCGCCTCACCGGAGAGGACGAAGCCAGGGGACGCGCCCTCTATTACCGGCGCTTCCCCATCGCCCGCCTGCATCCGGCGCCGCTCTGGGCGGCCGTCCCCTCCTACCTGAAGTACACCGACAACACCCTCGGCTTCGGACGCAAGCTCCACTGGCGCAGATCGGCCTGACGGCGGCTCTTCACGCGCCACAGCTTTTCCGTCTAGACTGCGCCGATGATGATATCTCTCGATTCCAACCGCCTGTGGGCGCGCATCGAGGCGCTTTCCCGCTTCACCCGGCCCGACCAGCCATGGACGCGGCGTGCCTTCACCCCGGAATTCGCCGCGGCGCGCGCCTGGCTCGCCGAGAACTTCGCCGCATCCGGGCTCGCGGTTTCCACCGACGCCGCGGCCAACCTGATCGGCCGCCGCGAAGGCGGCGCGCCCGGCCTCGCCCCCCTGGTCGTCGGTTCGCACTGCGACACCGTGCCCGCGGGCGGCCGCTTCGACGGCATCGCCGGAGTGGCGACAGCCCTGGAAATCGCCCAGAGCTTCGCCGAGGCGGGCATCGCGCTGCGCCACCCGCTGGAGGTGATCGACTTCCTCTCCGAGGAACCGAGCGACTACGGCGCTTCCTGCATCGGCAGCCGCGCGGTCGTGGGCGCCCTCACCCCGGCGATGCTCGCCGCCCGCAACGCCGGGGACGAACCCCTGAGCGCCGCGATCGAACGCGTCGGCGGCACGCCCGGCGCGCTCGCCGAGCCGCTGCGCCGCCCCGGCGGGATCGCCGCCTTCCTCGAACTCCACATCGAACAGAACACCGTGCTGGAAAGCCGCGGCGAGGCGGTGGGCATCGTCACCGCCATCGTCGGCATCCACCGCCTGCGCATCACCGTGACCGGCCGCACCGACCACGCCGGGTCGACCCCGATGCACGCCCGCCACGACGCCCTGGTCGGCGCGGCCAGGGTGATCGACGCGGCGCACCGCCTCGCCCGCGAGATGACCGGCAACCCCGACTACGTGGTGGCGACGGTGGGGCGGATTGCGGTCTCTCCCAACGCCGCCAACGCCATCCCCGGCAGCGCGGAAATGATCCTCGACCTGCGCAGCACCTCCGACGACGTCCTCGCCAAGTTCCCCCGCCTGCTGCAGGAGGCCGCGGCTCCCGGCCTCGCGGACATGGACCTCGCCTTCGCCTGCGAGCTGATGACGCGGGCGCGCCCCGCCCCCTGCGCGCCGGAAATCCGCGAAGCCCTCGCCAGGGCGGCGCGGGCGAAGGGGCACGCGGCGCTGGAACTGCCGAGCGGCGCAGGCCACGACGCCATGCAGATCGCCGAAATCGCCCCCATGGGCATGGTCTTCGTCCCCTGCCGCGGCGGACGCAGCCACTGCCCCGAGGAATGGGCGGAAGCGGCGGATATCGCAGCCGGCGCAGAGGTCCTCGCCGCGGCGCTGCTCGACCTCGACGCGCGGCTCGGGTAGAGGGGGAAAACCGGGCCGGGGCTCTGCCCCGGACCCCGCTGGGGACTCGGTCCCCAGACCCCATAACTGGTTTTTCGCCGCGTAGCGGCAGACAACCGTCACGCCGCGCGATGGCTCCATGGCGCTGCGCGCAAAAACCAAAAGTTATGGGGTGCGCGAGGGGACCGAGTCCCCTCGCAAAGTTTTAGCGTTCAGTCCTGGATCATCGAGAACGCGGCCTGGCGTTGGCCGGGTTTGAGTTTCATGAAGAGGCTGCGCGCCTTTTTGATGTCGGCTTCGCTGCCGCTTTCCGCCGCGCGTTTCAGGGCGGCGGTGGTGGGGTGGTCGGCCCCGCAGATAAAGCCGAGCGCCTTGGCGAGGCGTCCCATGGCCTCCCGGTCGATCACGTCCATACGCTAGTTTCCTTTTCAGACGATGCCCTGCGGCGCGAGCAGCAGGTCGTTGACCGTACAGCCGTCGGTGAGGCCGCAGACGGTGCGCACGATGCTGTTGGCGTCCAGTCCGTTGTGGCGGTAGAGGTCGCCGATACGGCCGGTCTGGCCGAAGTGTTCGACGCCGAGCGGCACCGTCTTGTGCCCCGCCACAGCGCCGAGCCAGGCGAGCGTGGCCGGGTGGCCGTCGATGGCGGTGACCAGGGTGCAGTGGGACGGCAGGCGGCCGAGCAGCGCCTCGACATGGCCGCGCGCCGCGCGGTTGCCGCGCCGCCGCGCCCGTTGCGCCGCGGTCCAGCCCGCGTTCAGGCGGTCGGCGGAGGTGACCGCAAGCACGCCGATATCGCGCCGCGCCTCGGCCAGCTTGCCCGCCGCGGCGATCACCTCGGGGGCGACGCAGCCCTGGTAGACCAGCACCACCTCGGGGTTCGGCCCCGGCTCGCGCAGCCAGTACGCGCCGTCGATCACCCCCTGGCAAAACGCCGCGTCGGTGCGCCGCGTCGGCTGTTCCAGAGGCCGGGTGGAGAGCCGCAGGTAGACCGAGCCGCCGGTTTCGTCGCGCAGCCAGGTGCGTTCGTCCGGGTCGCCCTCGCCGTCGCGCTGCAGGTAGTCGAAGGCCCAGTCCATGACCACCGAGAGCTCGTCGAGGAAGGCGGGTTCGAAGCTCGCCAAGCCGTCCTGGCTGATGCCGATCAAGGGTTCGGCGATCGACTGGTGCGCGCCCCCTTCCGGCG
>JBFWJB010000248.1:0-4603 GCA_050253435.1 Rhodospirillaceae bacterium | reverse complement strand
GGCCGGTGAGGATTTCCGGTTCGCGGCCGGGCGAATCCATCACCACCAGGCCCTTCACCTGCGGCCGGACGCCGTATTCGTAGACCGCCTGGATCGGCGCGGTGCCCGCCTTGGCGATGGCGCCCAAGGACTTCTCCTCGATGGTGGAGAGGCCGCCCTTGATGTTGCCGCCGGTCGGCTGGCCGCCGCGCATGTCGCAGCCCACCGCCTTGGCGCGGTTTTCCATGCGCTCCACCAGGGCGAGAATCTGCCGTCCGATTTCCGGGGTGGCGGCATGGCGCGCGACGATGTGCTCCGCGCCGATGAACTCGGTGATCTCGCCGAGCACGGTGGTGCCGCCCGCTTCCACGATGCGGTCGGAGGCGACGCCGATCGCCGGGGTGGCGGAGAGGCCCTGGGTGGTGTCGGAGCTGCCGCACTTCATGCCGAGCACCAGCTCGGAAATCGGGAACATCTCCGGCTTCAGCGCGCTCGCCTCGGCCACCATGTCCTGAACGATCAGGGTGCCCTCGGCGCGGGTGCGCGCGGCGCCGCCGTGCTCCTGGATGGCGATGGTCTCGACCCGCTTGCCGGTCTTGCGGATGCCCTCCACCACTTCGTTCACCGCGGTGCTCTCGCAGCCCAGGCTGACGAGGAGAACCGAGGCGAGGTTGGGGTTGCTGCCCAAGCCGATCAACACCTCGTTGACCCGCTTGAGATCGATCGGGGTCTGGCAGCAGCCCTGGTGGTGGGTGAAGCTCACCGCGCCGTCCACCTGGCGGGCGATGTCCTCCGCCACTTCGTTGGAGCAGACCACGGTGGAGAACACCCCCACGTAGTTGCGCGTGCCCACCTGACCGTCGGGGCGCCGGTATCCCTGAAATTCCATCATCACGTACTCTCCTGATATCCCGAAACGCGCGAGGTCACGCCAGATCGCCGCGACCGCGCAGGCTTTCGATGTTGTGGACATGGACATGCGCCCCCTTGGGGATGTCCACCGTCGCGCGGCCGATCACCTCGCCGTATTTGAGGATGTCCTGCCCGGCGGGCAGGTCGGCGAGCGCCAGCTTGTGGGCGAACTCCACCGCGCCCGCCATGGTCACCGGCACCACATGGTCGCCGATGCCGACGGAAACGGTTTCCCCTGCCCCCAGATCGCGCAGGGCCGTCGCCACGTTATCCCCCTCTTTGATCGCAATCGCATCGCGTTTCATCGATTGGTTCCTCTCACTTGCACGCATGTCACGCCGAAAGCGTCCGCGCGGCCCAAGCCGCAACCGAACCGCATTCCGGCAGCTCTTCGATGTCCGTATCCACCCGGGCCGCTTTCTCCGCGCCCCAGGCAAGCCCGGCAAGCCCGCGAAACTTCGCGGACAATTCCGCCGCCGAGAGCGGCTGTTCGGGGTCGCCGCGCCGCGTCTCCGACGTCGCAACCAGGGTGCGCCCGCCGGCAAGGCGAATCTCCATGCGCGCCGGGCGGATGGTTTTGGCGATGCGGTCGAACTCCGGGTCCGCCACCAGGGCGATGCGCTCGATCAGCGCGCGGATGCGCGGATCGGAAAGCATTTCCGGCTCGAACTCCGCCTGGGTGACGCGGCCGCACGTCAGCGCGGCGGCGATGCAATACTGCATCGAGAACTTCGCCGCATAGCCGTCCTGCGGGTTCGGGTTGTCGACGACGCGGATGGAAATGGCGTTGGAGTGCACGAGAATGCTCTCCACCGCCGCATCGCCCACCTGCGGGCGCAGCTGCAGGGCGGCCTCCACCGGGGTCATGGTGTGACCGCAGATCGGATAGGCCTTGAAGGTGATCTCGCGGATGCGCCAGGTCTCGCCGAGGGCGGCGACGCAGGCCTCGCCGTCGGCGCCCGCGGGCGCCATGGCGGCGAACACGCCGCGGCTGCCCTCCAGGATCGAAGCCGGACCGGGCACCCCCTCGCGCGCCAGAAGCGCGGCGAGCAGGCCCGACTGCGCCGCCTTGCCGGCGTGCAGGTTCTTCGCCGCCGGGGCGGAGGGCAGCACTTCCCACAGGCCCGCAGCCTGGGTTCCGGCAAGGCCGAAGGCGGCCGCCGTCTGCCCCGCGGTGAGGCCGAGGGTGCGCGCCGCAGCCGCGGCCGCGGCGAACACCCCGGCGGTGCCGGTGGTGTGCCAGACGCGGTAGTGCTCCGGGCCCAGCGCGGCGGCGAGGCGGATGCCCGCCTCGTAGCCCGCGACGATGCCCGCGAACATTTCCGCGCCGCTGCACGAGGCAGCCTGCGCGGCGGCGAAGGCCGCCGCACAGGCCGGGGAACCCGGGTGGTAGAAGGTTCCCTTATGGCTGTCGTCGAATTCCAGCGCGTGCGAGGCGCCGCCGTTGACCAGGGCGGCGGTGAGCGGGTCGGCGGCGCCGAGCGGGCCGATCAGGCTCGCCCGTCCGTCGCCCGCGACGCGCGCCACGGCGAGAACCGCCTTGCCGAACGGCGTGGTGGTTCCGGCCGCGGCGTTGGCGACCCAGTCACGGAACGCCTGCACCGCCAGGCCGCGCACGTCCGCCGGCAGGTCCTGCCAGCGGAGCGCCGCGGTGAAGGCGGCCAGGCGTTCGGCCAGGGGTGCAGACGCGGTTGCCATACTACTTCACCAGTTCGTCGATGTGGGCGCCGACGCGGTCGGCAATCTCGCCCGCGAGGCCAGTGTAGCTCTTCGGATCGAGCGCCGCCTCGATGTCTTCGCGCTTGCACGCCGCGGCCACGCCCTTCTCCTGCATCAGCTCGTCGATCAGCGCGGTGTCGTTGTCGAAGGCGCGCACCGAGGCCTGATAGACCGTCTCGTGCGCCTCCGGCAGCGGCATGCTCTGCGCGAGGACGAACATCGCCCGCTCGGAGAGCAGCAGCCCCTTGAGCATGCGGGTGTTGGCTTCCATGCGCTCGGGGTGGACCCAGAGGCCCGACAGCGTCGCGTCGAGGTGGGCGAGCGATCCCGACAGCATGCAGAAGATCTCCGGCACGATCACCCACTCGGCCTTCCAGTGGGAGGCGTCGCGCTCGTTCTCCACGCCCATCGCCTCCAGCGAAACCGCGGTATCGCCGCGGATGATGCGGTCGAGCACGATGGACCATTCGGTGTGGATCGGGTTGCGCTTGTGCGGCATGGTGCTGCTGCCCACCTTGCCCACGGTGAAGGGCTCCTCGATCTCGCGCACCTCGGTCTTGGCGAGGTTGTAGATCTCCTTGGAGATGCGGCTCGCGGTGCCGGAGGTCAAGGCGCACAGCGTCGCCGCCTCGGCCACGCGGTCGCGCGACGACGGCCACGGCGACAGCGGCGTGCCGAGGCCGAGAATCTCCGCCGAACGCTTCTGCAGCGCGAAGCCCTCGGTGCCCCAGGAAGCGAAGGTGCCCACCGCGCCGACGATGTCCACCACCAGAATGCGCTCCTTCGCGGCGCGCCAGCGCACCAGGTTGCGCCCCATTTCGTCGAGCCAGCTCGCCGCCTTCATGCCGAAGGTGATGGGCAGCGCGTGGCCGCCGTGGGTGCGCCCGACCATCACCGTGTCGCGGTAGGTTTTGAGCAACGGGCGGGCGTGGCGCAGCGTCTCGGCGATCTGCTCCTCGATCAGCGCATAGGCGTCGCGCACCATCAGCATCATGCCGGTGTCGATGATGTCCTGGGTGGTGGCGCCCCAGTGCACGTAGCGCGCGTCGTCGTGATTGATCACACGGCGGAATTCCTTGAGCAGGCCGAGCAGGCTGTGCCCGGTGACCTTGCCGTGCGCCTTCACCGCGTCGAGGTCGATGCCCTCCATGGTGGCGTGCGCGGCGATACGCTCCGCCGCCGCCTTGGGAATGATGCCGAGCTCGCCGGAGGCCAGCGCGATGGCGCGCTCCACGTCGAGCCAGCGCTGGAACATCGTCTGCTCGTCGAAGATTTCGCGCATGCGCGACGTACTGACGGAATCCTGGAACACCGAGTTGTCGATGAAATGAACGGACATGCCTTTATTCCTCCAAATTTTCTTTCATTGCGGGCGCCCGTCGCGGGCGCCCGCAGCCGGATGTGTGGTCAGAGTGCTTCGGAGGCCTCCGCGGCCCGCATCCGCCGGACCAGACGGCGGCGCTCCATAAAGGAGGGAAGCACCAGGGAAAGTACCGAGACGATCAACAGGATGAGCGAGATCGGCCGCGTCACGAAGGGCAGCAGGCTGCCCGAGCCCATGGTCAGCGACAGGCGCAGTTGCTGCTCCGCCATGTGGCCGAGGATGAGGCCGAGGATCACCGGCAACAGCGGGAACTTCACCTGCTTCAGGACATAGCCGAACAGGCCGAAGCCGAGGAAGCAGTAGACGTCGAACATCCGGTTGTTGAGCGAGTAGCAGCCGACGGTGCACAGCACCAGCAGCACCGGGATCATGAACTGCGCCGGGGTGACGATCGCCTTGATGATCGGCTTGAGGCAGAAGTGCACGAACACGAACAGGAAGCCGAAGGCGATGAAGTAGGCGATGAAGATCGCATAGACGATGTCGCCGTTGTCGCGGAAGAGCAGCGGGCCGGGCTGGATGTTGTGCAGCATGAAGGCGCCCAGCATCATCAGGGTCGAGGCGTCGCCGGGGATGCCGAGGGTGAGAAGCGGGATCATCGCGCCGCCC
>JBFWJB010000247.1:0-4590 GCA_050253435.1 Rhodospirillaceae bacterium | reverse complement strand
GCCACCGTCGCCGACGCCGCGGCGCTGCGCGCGTTCCTCGGCGGCGTGCCCTTCTTCGCCAAGGGGCCGCGCCGCTTCCGCGCCGCCAAGGTGGCCTCGCCGGGGCCGGTGTTCCTGGAGGACCGCATGCTTTCCACCCAGGCGGGCTTCGGCAAGGTTCTCGATGCGCTTGCCGCCTCGCGGGAGGACCTGGCGGAACGCATCGTCACCACCTCGCCGGACGTCACGGTGTCCACCAACCTCGGTTCGTGGGTCAACCGCCGCGGCCTGTTCGCCCGCGAGGCGCTGGCCGACACCTTCCGCGACGAGCGGGTGCCGTCCACCCAGAAGTGGGCGTTCTCTCCCGCCGGGCAGCACATCGAACTCGGCATTGCGGAGATGAACCTCTTCCTCCTGCTCGCCGCCGCCGGGCTCTCCCATTCCCTGTTCGGCGCGCGGGTGCTGCCGGTGGGAGCGGTCTACGATCCGTTCATCGCCCGCGGTCTCGATGCGCTCAACTACGCCTGCTATCAGAACGCCCGCTTCCTCATCGCGGGCACGCCTTCGGGCGTCACCCTCGCGCCGGAAGGGGGCGCGCACCAGTCGGTGGGCGCGCCGCTGATCGGCATCAGCCAGGATGGGCTGGCGAGCTTCGAGCCCGCCTTCCTCGATGAGCTGTCCGTGATCATGGACTGGGCGTTCGATTACATGCAGCGCGACGGCGAGGGCGATCCGGACGAACGCACCTGGCTGCGCGACGAAACCGGCGGCGCGGTCTATCTGCGCCTCTCCACCCGGCCGCTGGAACAGCCTCTGCGGCGGCACGATTCCGCCTTCCGCCAGGGGGCGATCGACGGCGCCTACTGGCTGCGCGAGCCGGGGCCCAACGCCGAGGTGATCCTCGCCTATCAGGGCTGCGTGGCGCCGGAGGTGATCGCCGCGGCGGGCAAGCTGGCCGAGGCGCGGCGCGATATCGGCGTGCTCGCGGTCACCTCCGCCGACCGCCTGAATGCGGGCTGGACCGCGGCGCAGCGCGCCCGCAAGCACGGCAACTGCGCGGCGCGCTCCCACGTCGAGGCGCTGTTCGCCGGGGTTCCGGCGCACTGCACCATCGTCACGGTGATCGACGGCCACCCGGCGACGCTCGCCTGGCTCGGCGGAGTGAACGGCAACAAGACGGTGCCGCTCGGCGTGGAGCACTTCGGCCAGACCGGCACCATCGCCGATCTCTACCGCCACTACGGCATCGACACCGCGGGCATCGTGCGCACCGTCTGCGGCCTCACCGACGGCTGCAAGGTCAACGAACTGCTGCTGCCGTAGGAAAAACCAAAACCTCGTGGAGGGACTCGGTCCCTCCACGCCTCCCATAGCGTCTGGTTTTTGCGCGCAGCGCCATGGGCCTGTGCGGTAGCAACGGGGGCGTTGCCTGCCGAAAACAAGTTATGGGGTTCGGGGCCTGCGGCCCCGGCGGGGTCCCAGGGGCGGCGCCCCTGGCCTGGTTTTCACCGCTCGCGGCGGATTGCCGCCACCGCGGCGCGCACCGCCGGGTTGGCGGCGATCTTGTTCGCGGCCAGCTTCATCCGGCGGCTCCAATTGGGGTGCTCGGCCACCGTGCCCGGCAGGTTGATCTGGGTATCTTCGGCCAGCATGTCGCCGACGTTGACCATCAAGAGCGCCGAGGGCGCGCGCGCGGCGAAGCGCAGCACCGAGGCGGTAAGCGCGGCGAGGGCTTCCGGCGTCGCCTTGTCCGGGTCGGGGTCGGGCGGCGGTTCGGGGGAGAGTTCCTGGTCCGCCAGCGCGCCGGTGAGCGCGGCGCGTTCTTCCGCACGGCTCCGGCTTTCCGCCGCGGCCTCTTCCGGCCCGCCGAACAGGCCGATCTCCGCCCGCAGGGCGACGTCGCGCCCCTGCCAGTGTCCGGCGATGGTGGGCATGTCGTGGGTGGTGGGAGTGACCAGCGCCAGCGGCGGATAGGCCTCCGGCCGCTTGAACAGGCCGGATGGCCATTTTTCGAAATAGAGTACGCGGTAAGAAAGCAGGCGTTCCGCCGCCATGCGGGCGCGGCAGGCATCCGGCACCGTGCCGAGGTCTTCGCCGATCACCACGCAGCGGTTGCGCACGCTCTCCAGCGCGACGACGGCCAAGAGGTCGTCGAACGGATAGGAGACGTAGGCGCCCTCGGCCACGCCGGTGCCCTGGGGAATCCAGAACAGCCGCATCAGCCCCATCACGTGGTCGAGGCGGAGCGCCGCGGCGTGGCGCATGTTGGCGCGGAGGAGGGCGGAGAACCCGGCGTAGGCGTCGTCGCGCATGCGGTGCGGGTGCGGCGGCGGCAGACCCCAGTCCTGGCCGACGGCGCTGAAGGCGTCCGGCGGCGCGCCGAAGGAGACGCCGGCGACCAGGCTGCCCTGGTTCGCCCAGGCGTCCGCGCCGTCGGCGCTCGCCCCGATGGCGAGGTCGCGGTAGAGGCCGACGCCGGGGTTGCGCCGCGCCGCCGCGGCAAGCTGGCTTTCCGCCAGCCACTGCAGGAAGGCGTGGAAGGTGACGCGCTCGGCGTTGACCAGCGCATAGGCCGCGACCTCAGGGCTGTTCGGGTCCTGGAAGGGGGCGGGCCAGGCACCCCACGGCAGGCCGCCCATGGTCTCGTGCAGGGCGGAGAACTCGGCGAAGCGGCGCAGCGCATCGCCGCCCTCGACGCAGAACGCCTCGAACGCCGCGGTCTTTTCCGCCGGCATTTCCAGGAAGTCGGCATAGAGCGCGGCGAGCGCCTTGAACTTCGCGTCGCTGACCGCCGGGTAGTCGATGAGGTCGCGCCGCTTGGCCGCGCGCAGGGTTTTTTTCACGCAGTCGCGGGCGGCGAACGCGGCGAGGCCGGGGCTCTCGATATCGATGGCGTCCACCGCGACCATCAGCGGGTTGAGGAACACCCGGCTCGACGGCGAGTAGGGGCTGCATGCATCCGGCCACGGCGGGAACAGGGCGTGCAGCGGGTTGATGCCGAGCATCGCCGCGCCGAGCTTTTCGGCCTCCGCCATCGCCTCTTCGAGCGCCGCGAAGTCGCCGATGCCCCAGTCCTTGGACCGCTTGAGGCCGTAGGCCTGGCAGGCCAGGCCCCAGCGCCGTTCCCCCGCCGCCATCCAGCCCGGCACGTAGGCTGCGGGCGGCGCGACGATGACGCGGGTGCGCGCGCTGCGCCCGGCGAAGCGGACGATGAGGGCGTGGTAGCCCTCCGGCAGGGGGGTGGGCAGGTCGAGGCGGCGGCGCGCCACGGTGCGTCCGCCGATATCGGCCATCGCCACCACCGGCAGGGCGCAGGCGGGCGGGGCGTCTTCGTGCACGTCGCCGTTTTCCACCTCGAGCCGCCAGTCGAGGCGGGAGAACGCCAGCTCGTCGGGCACCGCCACCTCCACCGCGACCGGCGTTTCCGGGGCGGTGCGGCGCACCACCACCACCGGCGGCAGGAGGTCGCGCCACGGGCGTTCGCGCCAGGCGGTGAGGCTTTGCGCGGCTTCGGCGTCGGTGGCGGCGGAAATCCCCATGGCGGCGAGGATGGCGCGCTTGGCGGCGTCCGAGGTGACGTGATGGCCGCCCGCGATATCCCAGTAGTCGCGGTGAATCCCCGCCTCTTCGGCCAACTGGCCGAGGGCCTGCGCGGGATCCACGGGGAAGAGCGGACGGGGCAAAGGGGTCAATCCTTTTTCGAGGCGGTTTTCTCTGCGGTGTCGGAATGGATGAGGATGGCCAGCGCGCGGCCCTGCAGCGGGTAGATTTCGCCCGCGCGGAAAAGCGGCTGGGCGTTCTTGGCGAAGGGGCGCGGGTTGGAGGTGTCGACCAGCGCGCGCCAGCCGCGCCCGAGGTCGGTGCCGGGCAGGCGGAACGGCACGGTGCCGTAGTGCGCGTTCATCAGCACGATGAACGGCTCGTCGTCGAGGCTGGCGCCATGGCGGGAGAAGTAGGCGCCGCTTTCGCCGCCCAGGTGGAAGCCGAGGCAGCGCGCATAGGAAAGCCCCCAGTCCTCGGGCGCGAGTTCGCCGCCGCGCGGGGAAAGCCAGGTGATGTCCTTGAGCGGCCCCTTGCCGAGCGTGCGTCCGTGGAAGAAGCGCGGCCGCCGGAACACCGGGTGGTCGCGCCGGAGCTTGGCGACGCTGCGCACGAATTCCAGGAAGTCGCGGTCGTCGTCGTCCATCTCGGTCCAGGAGAGCCAGCTGATGTCGTTGTCCTGGCAGTAGGCGTTGTTGTTGCCTTTCTGGGTGCGGCCGATCTCGTCGCCCGCGGTCAGCATCGGTATCCCCTGGGAGAGCAGCAGCGTGGCGATGACGTTGCGCTTCTGGCGCATGCGCATGGCGCGGATTTCCGGGTCGTCGGTCTCGCCCTCGACGCCGCAGTTCCAGGAAAGGTTGTAGTCGCTGCCGTCGCGGTTGTCTTCCTGGTTGGCCTCGTTGTGCTTGCGCTCGTAGCTGACGAGGTCGGTGAGGGTGAAGCCGTCGTGCGCGGTGACGAAGTTGACCGAGGCGCGGGGGCGGCGGCCCTGGTGCTCGAACAGGGCGGAGGAGCCGGTGATGCTGGAGGCGAAATCGCCCATCAGGCCGGAATCGCCGCGCCAGAACTGCC
>JBFWJB010000246.1:0-4631 GCA_050253435.1 Rhodospirillaceae bacterium | reverse complement strand
TTTTAACCGGCAAGCCCGGCGAGCATTGCGGCGCGGTCGCCGGGGGCGGGCTGGCGGAGCTGGCGCGCCGCCGGGTACCAGGGCGAGCCTTTTCCGGCGAGACCCCAGCGCCAGTCCGGCGCGAACGGCAGCAGCACGGTGGTGGTGAGGCCGAGGGCGAGGGCGAGGTGGGCGGGCGCGCTGTCGATGCTGACGATGCGGTTGCAGGCGGCGGTGATCGCCGCGGTATCGGCGAAGTCGGCGATGCCGGCGGTGAGATCGTGCACCCGCGCATCGGCGGCGAGCGTTGCCGTCTCTTCCTCGGTGAGGCCGGTCTGCAGCGGCAGCAGAACCGCGTCGGCGGGCAGCGCGGCGAGCAGTTCGGGCAGCGGCACGGCGCGGGCGGTCTGCGGCGTGGCGCGGGTTTCGGCGCGGCCGCGCCAGGCGAAGCCGATGCGCGGCGCGGGCAGGGAGGCCAGGCGGCCCGCCCAGGCCTGGCGCGCCTCCTCCGGCACGGTCAGGCATACGGCGGAGGTGGCGGCGATCTCCGCGGCGGAGAGGCCGAGCGCCGCGGCGAGGTCGGGCAGCGCGCAGGCGGCATCGGCCTTTTCCGCCGCGTCGGTGACCTCCGCCACGCCGGGCAGGGTGCGCAGCAGGCGGGCGAGCGGCGCGGGTGCTTCCAGTACGATGCGCGCGCCGCTTCTTTCCGCCGCGGCGGCAATGAAGCGGGCGAACTGCAGGGTGTCGCCGTAGCCCTCCTCGGCGAACAGCAGCAGGGTGCGGCCCTGGCGCATCGCCGCGCCGTCCCACTGCGGCATGGCGGCATGGCGGCGCGGCGGACGGTTGGGCCGCGCGTGGCGTGCGGCGAAGTCCGCCCAGGCGGCGGCGTAGTCGCCGGTCATCAGGCGGGAGAGCGCGGCGCAGACGCGGATCTCCGGATTTCCGGGGGAAACCGCAAGCGCCGCCGCGTAGGCGGCGAGCGCCTCCTCCGGGCGGCCGAGGTCGTCGAGCGCGAGGCCGCGGTTGTGCAAGGCGTCGAGATTTTCCGGATCGGCGGCGAGGGCTTCGTCGTAGGCGGCGAGCGCCGCATCGAGGCGGCCCATTGCGGACAGCGCCAGCCCGCGGGCGCTGGCGAGTCCGGCGTGGCCGGGGTTGGCGGCGAGCCCCGCATCGGCGGCGGCAAGCGCGGCGGCGGGGTCGCCCGCGTCGGTCAGGGCGCGCGCCTGGTTTTCCCGCAATGCGGCGTCGCCGGGGGATATCTCCGCGGCGTGGGCGAAATCTTCTGCCGCCTCGGCGGGGCGTCCGGCGGCGGCGCGCGCCGTGGCGCGGTTGTAGAGGGCCTCCGCATCGGCGGGGTCGGCGGCGACGAGGGCGTCGAACTCGGCCACCGCCTCGGCGTGCCGTCCGGCGCGCAGCAGCAGGACGCCGCGGTTGAGGCGCGCCCCGCGGTGACCGGCGGCGAGGGCGAGGACGCGGGCGAACGCCCTCTCCGCCTCGCCGTCGCGGCTGAGCGACATCAGGGCGGCGGCGCGGTTGGCCAGGGTTTCCACGTGGTCGGGGCGCAACGCCAGGGAGGCGTCGAAGCTCGCCAGCGCGGCGGCGGGGCGTCCGGTGCGCATCAGCGCGGTGCCGCGGTTGTTCCAGGCGGCGGCATGGTCGCGGGAGAGCGAGAGCACCGCGTCGAAGCAGTCGCGCGCCGCCTCCCAGCGGCGGAGCGTGAGCAGAGCGCAGCCGAGGTTGAAGATCGCCTCGACGTCGAGCGGCGCGATGTCGAGGGCGCGGCCGAAGCTTTCCGCCGCCGCTTCGGCGTCGCCGAGCGCGAGAAGCGTACTGCCGCGGCGCGACCAGGCGGCGCGGTGGTTGGGGTCGCGGGCGAGCGCCGCATCGAGGCTCTCGAGCGCCGCCTGCGGCTCCCCCGCGGCGAGCAGCACCAGGCCGCGGTCGCTTGCCGCCTCAGCCGAGGCGGGGGCGAGCGCGCAGGCGCGGTCCAGCGCGCCCTGCGCCGCGGCGAGCTCGCCCTGGGCATAAAGCGCGAGGCCGAGCAGGCGGTGCGCCTCGGCGTGCTCCGGCTCGGCGGCGATGACGCTGCGGTAGCCTGCGGCGGCGGCGGCCACGTCTCCTGCGACGTGTGCGGCGAAGGCGGCGTCGAATCGGCTTCTTCCGTCCTCGCTCATCTCGGTACGCCCATCAGCACCGCATCCCTCGGTTCGACGCAGATGAAGTTGGCGCGCGTCGGATAGAAGATGCGGCAGTCGAAGGATTTCTGCTCTTTCAGCACCGCCACCTTGCCGTGCTCGGCGCACACCGCTTGGGCCAGCGCCACCACCTGCTGCGGCGTGGCGACCTGGCTGTTGTAGCAGATCGACGGCGCATCGGGGGTCGAGTGGCCGACATAGGTGAGGGTGGCGTGTCCGGCGTCGCGTCGGCGGTCGACGAAGGCCCCCTCGGTGCCGTCGGAACTGCAGGCGGCAAGCGCAAGCAGCCCCACCAGGGCGAAGGCGCCCGCGATCCGCGAACGGAGTGGCGGCGGCGGGAAAACGGGCATGAAAGAGCCTCCGTGAACCGGAAAGGGCCAAAAGTCTATCAGATCGCACCGGAGATGAGAATGCCTTGCCGGGAGTCCGGTTGATCTTGGCAAGCGCCGACCCATCTATGGAAAAGCGTCGGCGCGGCGCGGAAATGCCTGAGGTTTTTCATCAATGAACGTCGAGGTCGGGGTCGGTACGGTGGAGGGCGGCGGCGCCATGCACGGCGGGCTTCTTTCGGTTTACCGGGCGATGCTGGCCGCGGGCGAGATCAAGCCCGATCCGGCGCAGGAAGAGATCGCCGCGGCCCTGCATGCCCTGGGCGAGCGGCTTGCCGCCTATCGCCCCGCGCCGGTGGCCGAGGGCTTCGGCGGCTGGCTGGAGCGCCTGCGCTTCGGCCGCCAGAGCGCCGCGCATCCGCCGCGCGGCCTCTACGTCTGGGGCGATGTCGGGCGCGGCAAGTCGATGCTGATGGACCTCTTCTTCGCCGCCCTCTCCACCCATGCGAAGCGCCGCGTGCACTTCCACGCCTTCATGCGCGAGGTGCACGAGCAGCTTTTCGCCCTGCGCCGCGAACCCCACACTTTCGCCAAGGCCGATATGGTCGATCCGCTGGCCGAGGTCGCCCGCCTCATCGCCCACGACACCTGGGTGCTCTGTCTCGACGAGCTGGAGGTCAATGACATCGGCGACGCGATGATCGTCGGACGCCTGTTCGACGCGCTGACCGAGCGCGGCGTGGTGGTGGTCACCACCTCCAACCGTCCCCCGCGCGATCTCTACAAGGACGGCCTGCAGCGGGAGAAGTTTCTCCCCTTCATCGACCTCATCCTGGCGCGCATGGAGGTGCTGCACCTCGCGGCGGAACGCGACTACCGCCTTGGCCGCCTCAGGGGGGCGCAGCTCTACCTCACGCCGCTGACCGCGGAAACGGCGGAAGAGCTCGACCGCCTGTTCCTCCACCTTGCCGGGTCGGTGACGCCGCACCCCGACGTCATCCCGGTGAAGGGGCGCGAGGTGCCGGTGCCGCGCGCCGCGTGCTGCGTCGCCTGGTTCGGTTTCGACGACCTCTGCGCCCGGCCGCTCGGCCCCACCGACTACATGGAGATCGCGGCGCGCTATCATGCGGTGGTGGTGGCGGGGATTCCGCGGATGACCGAGGCGATGGCGTCGGAGGCGCGGCGCTTCGTCACCATGGTCGATGTCTTCTATGACCATCGGGTTAAGCTGATCTGTTCCGCCGAGGTGCCGCCGGAGGCGCTCTACGAAGGCTCCAAGGGCGGGTTCGAGTTTCACCGGACGGTCTCGCGTTTGATGGAAATGCAGGCGGATGATTATCTCGGAGACCCGCACCAACCCTGATTCGGGCGGGCGCGGACCCGAGGAAAGACGATGGCTGCCTTGCTTGAAACGGTATGGCAAACAAGGTAGTCAAAGGATATATCCCACCGGGCGGCCGGTAACGGTTCGCCCAGAACAAACACCTGAACACAAACGCTTCGAACAGCGTGGGAGCTTTCACTTATGGCAAGGAAGAAAATCGCACTCATCGGGTCCGGGAACATCGGCGGCACGCTCGCCCATCTGATCGGACTGAAGGAACTGGCCGATGTCGTCCTCTTCGACATCGCCGAGGGCATTCCGCAGGGCAAGGCGCTCGACATCGCCGAATCCACCCCGATCGAGGGTGTGGACGCCGCCTATGCGGGCGCCAACGACTATGCGGGCATCAAGGACGCGGACGTGGTCATCGTCACCGCCGGCGTGCCGCGCAAGCCGGGGATGAGCCGCGACGACCTCATCGGCATCAACGCCAAGGTGATGAGCGCCGTGGGCGAGGGCATCAAGACCTACTGCCCCAAGGCGTTCGTCATCTGCATCACCAACCCGCTCGACGCCATGGTCTGGGTGCTGCAGCAGAAGTCCGGCATTCCGCCCGAGCGCATCGTCGGCATGGCGGGCGTGCTCGATTCCGCGCGTTTCCGCTATTTCCTGTCGCAGGAGTTCGGGGTCTCGGTGGAAGACGTCACCGCCTTCGTGCTCGGCGGCCACGGCGACACCATGGTGCCGCTGATCCGCTACTCCACCGTCGCCGGCATTCCGGTTCCGGACCTCGTGAAGATGGGC
>JBFWJB010000245.1:0-4664 GCA_050253435.1 Rhodospirillaceae bacterium | reverse complement strand
TAGAAGTTAGACCCGTTCGATCGCCGCGTCGCGCCCGAGGGCGCGCGCCAGGCGGTCGAGCCGCTTCTCGAACGCCGCGCCGTCGAAGGCGGGGTCGTCGCCGGGAATGCGCAACACCAGCCGCCAAGGCTCCAGAATCAGCCGGCAGCGCCCGAGAATCCCCGGCGCGCCGCCGGAGATGACGTGCCCCAGACGCAGGCCGCAGCCCACCGCCTGCACCCGCACCCGGTCCTCGGGGGAGAGCAGCGCCAGAACCCCCTGCGCGTCGTGAATCTCGGCGTAGCTCTGGTAGCGGTAGAGCACCATCAGGGCGAGCGCGGCGCGGTCCTCGTGGTCGAAGCCGACCACCGGCAGGCGCAGCGTCTTGAAGAACGCCTGCTGACCGCGGAAGTCCGGATGCTCGTCCCAGTAGAGGTCGCCCAGCATGCAGGCGGCGAAGCGCTGGCGCAGCTGCTTTTCCGTCTCGTTGGAGAACAGCGGGTCGAGAAAGCGCATCAGCACCGAGGGCTGCTGCGCGAAGCGGTGGCCGTTGCCCGCCACCGCCTCGCACATATCGACGATGGGGTCGCGGTCGCGAATCTCGTCCGGCAGGTTGGCGTAGTAGAACCCTTCGCGCATGCCGTGGATGGAAAACACCAGGCGCTCCGGCGCGATCTCGGTCAGCAGCGTCTGCAGCAGCCGCGCGGCGTGCGGCAGCGCCGCGATGCGCCGCCGCGAGATGCCGGGAATCTTGTCCATCGAGCGCCGCCCGATGCGCGCCACCAGGTCGGTGAGCGCCAGCGCCTTGCCGCGGGAAAGGGTGTACTTGTCCAGCACCTGGAGCGGATGGTTCTCCTGCGCCATGCACAGCTTGGCGAGCGCGCGCCAGGAACCGCCCACGGCGTAAAGCGTGCGCACCGGGCGCTCCGCCGCCCAGGGGGCGCGCGCCAGGTTCTCGCGGATCACCGCGTCCACCGCCGCCTCGCCGCCCTGGGCGATGTCGTCGAGGCGCAGCACGCCGAGGGGAACCGAAACCAGCCGCCCCAGCGGGTCCACCCGGCCGCCGTCGATCTCCACCAGTTCCAGGCTGCCGCCGCCGAGGTCGGCGACGATGCCCTCCGCATCCGGGGTGCCGAGCAGCACGCCGAGCGCGGCGAGGCGGCCCTCGTCCTGGCCGGAGAGCACCCGCACCTCCGCGCCGAAACGCTCCAGAAGCTCGGCGACGAAATCCGGGCCGTCGGTAGCGTCGCGCACCGCCGCGGTGGCGAGCAGGTCGAGCCGCCCCACCCCCATGGCGCGGGCCAGCCGCACATAGCGCCCCACCGCGGCGACGGCGCAGCCGCGCCCTTCCGGATTGAGCAGGCCGCTGGTCTGGATGCCCGCGCCGAGCGCGCAGGCGGATTTTTCGTTGAACAGCTGCACCGGCGCGCGGGTCAGCCCGGCGAAGACGACGAAACGGACGGAGTTGGAGCCGATGTCGATGATGCCGACGGGACGCCCGTCGCCGGAAACCGACGCCTGGGCATCTACGACATGATGCAGGGGATGGGCACTCATGACCGCTCGATCCGTTCGCTTTCCGGGGCGTCGCCGCCCCGGCACCGCGCCCGCGGCGGGCGCATTCTACTGGTCACCCCCGCCCAGGGACAAGGACTGAGTCGCGCCATCGGCGCGGGCGATGGCGGCGCTGCCGCGTCCGGACAGGCTGGGGTTGGTCATGAAATAGGTGTGCGCGGAGAAGCCCTCGCCCACTGGCTGACAGCGCTTGAACACGCCGTCGGCGCCGAGAGTCCAGCTCTGCGCGGTGTCCTTGAAGTTGGCGAGCATGATCTGGTCCAAAACCTGGCGGTGCACCGTGGGGTTCTCGATCGGCACGAAACTCTCCACCCGGCGCAGGGTGTTGCGCTGCATCCAGTCGGCCGACGAGATGTACACCTTCGCCTCCGGCGACGGCATCGGGTGGCCGTTGGCGAAGCAGGCGATGCGCGCATGTTCGAGGAAGCGCCCGACGATGCTCTTCACCCGGATGTTCTCCGAAAGGCCGGGCACGCCGGGCCGCAGGCAGCAGATGCCGCGCACCACCAGATCGATCTGCACCCCGGCCTGCGAGGCGCGGTAGAGCGCATCGATGATCGCGGTGTCGACCAGCGAATTGAGCTTCGCCCAGATCGCCGCGGGCTTGCCCGCCTTGGCGTTTTCGATCTCGCCTTCGATATCGGCGATGAGGCGGCCGCGCAGGTTGATCGGCGCGATGGTGAGTTTTTCCATCTGCTCCGGCCGGGCATAGCCGGTCATGTAGTTGAACACCTTGGCGGCGTCGCGGCAGAGCGCCGGGTCGCAGGTGAAGAACGACAGGTCGGTGTAGATCTTGGCGGTGATCGGGTGGTAGTTGCCGGTGCCGAAGTGCACGTAGGAGCGCAACTCGCCCCCCTCGCGCCGCACCACCAGGGAAATCTTGGCGTGGATCTTGAGGTCGATGAAGCCGTAGACCACCTGCGCGCCCGCGCGCTCCAGGCGGCGCGCCCAGCGGATGTTGGCCTCCTCGTCGAAGCGCGCCTTGAGCTCCACCATCGCCGCCACCGATTTGCCCGCCTCCGCCGCCTCGATCAGCGCGGCGACGATCGGCGAATCGTTGCTGGTGCGGTAGAGCGTCTGCTTGATCGCCACCACGTCGGGGTCGCGCGCCGCCTGGCGTAGGAACTGCACCACCACGTCGAAGGATTCGTAGGGGTGGTGGACGACCAGATCCTTGTTGCCGATCGCCGCGAAGCAGTCGCCGCCGAAATCGCGGATACGCTGCGGAAAGCGCGCGCTGAACGGATAGAACAAGAGGTCGGGACGGTCGGAGACGATCACCTCCTTGACGTCGGCCACGCCGATCATCCCCTCGAGATCGAACATGTCCTCCTGCGCGATGTCGAGCGCGCCGGCGATCAGGGCGCGCAGGTCGGGCGCCATCTCGCGGGTCATGGTGAGGCGGATGACATGGCCGCGGCGGCGGCGCTTCAGCGCGCTTTCGAAACTGCGCACCAGGTCTTCGGCCTCTTCGTCGATTTCCATTTCGCTGTCGCGCAGGATGCGGAAGTGGCCGCTCTTGTCCACCTTGTAGCCGGGAAACAGGCGGTGCAGGTGCATCATCACCACCTGCTCCAGCGCGATGAAGCGGATGCCCTCCCCCGGCAGGCGGATGAAGCGGTCCGCCTGCGCGGGCAGCGGCACCAGGGCGTGCAGCACCGCGGTGCCGGACTTCGCCTTCAGTTCCAGAACCAGGGCCATGCCGAGGTTGGGAATGAACGGGAAGGGATGCGCCGGGTCGATCGCGAGGGGCGTGAGAATGGGGAAGATCTGCCCCATGAAATGATCGGCCAGCCAGTCGCGGTCGGCGCGCGTCAGCTCCTTCGGCTCGATCACCGCAATCCCCTCGCGGCGCAGCTCCTTCTGCAAAAACTTCCAGCAGTTGACCTGGCGCTTCACCAGGTGGCGCACCTCGGCGTTGATCCGCACCAGCTGCTGCGCCGGAGTCAGACCGTCGTCGGAGGGGGTGTTCACCCCGGCGTCCACCTGCCCCTTCAGGCCGGCGACGCGCACCATGTAGAACTCGTCGAGGTTGGAGGCGGAAATCGACAGGAAGCGCACCCGCTCCAGCAGCGGATGGTTGGGGTTGTCCGCCTCCTCCAGCACGCGGGTGTTGAAGGCCAGCCAGGAGAGTTCGCGGTTGATGTACAGCTTGTCGACGGGCATCGCGCCGATGTCCACCGCCTTCACCACAGCGCCGCTCATGAGTCCTCCCTCTCCTCGCTTCGTCCGGGCCGCATGCCTCTGGACTCGACCGCCTATTGTGGCGGAAACTCGATCCCCCCGAAAGGGCCAACACGCACCCCATACCGGACCTTGGCCTCACCGCAGCGTGATGTTTTTATGACAAAAACCCTGATCCTTCTGCGCCACCTGAAATCCGACTGGAGCGACGCCGCGCTCTCCGACCGCGAGCGCCCGCTGAACGCCCGCGGCAACGCCGCAGGCCCCCTGGTGCGCGACGCGCTGGCCGCCCGCTGCCCGCGGCCCGAGGTGGTGCTGTGCTCCCCCGCGCGGCGCACCCGCGACACCCTCGCCCACGTCGCCGAGGCCTTCCCCGAGGCCGAGGCGCGCATCGTCCCCGCGCTCTACGAGGCCTCGCGCAATACCCTCGTCCGTCTCGCCGCCGACCTGCCGGAGGCGGCGCAAACCGCCCTCATCATCGGCCATAATCCCGGCCTCCTGGAATTCGCCTGGCACCTCGCCGACCCCGACGCCCTCGCCAACCACCCGATCTTCCTGAAATTCCCTACCGGCGGCGTCATCGCCTTCGCCCTGCCGCACAACACCTGGATCGACGCCGCATACGGCGCCTGCCGCGTTGTGGATTCCTTCTTCCCCAAGCAGTTGGGGTAAAACAAGGCCGGGCTCTGCCCGGACCCGCAAGGGGACTCGGTCCCCTTGACCCCATAAGTTTTTCGCCGCGCAGCGGCCATCAACCATCACGCCGCGTGACGGCTCTATCGCGCTGCGCGCAAAAACTAAAGGGGCTGTCCTAGCTAAGGACGTTTTTGGCGGGAATCGACCCATGCTTTCAGTTGGTTAAGCAGGTCTCTATGGCTCCCGCCGTTGAACCGCCATTCGCACTCCTTCAGGAACAGGTAGAAGCT
>JBFWJB010000244.1:0-4683 GCA_050253435.1 Rhodospirillaceae bacterium | reverse complement strand
GGTCGGCAAGCCGGTCGTAGAGGTACATGAAGCTGCCGAAAAGGAAGGGGTCGCCCTCGCACAGCAGCACCACGTCGCGCCCCGCATCCAGGTGCGCAGCGATGATCTCGGCGTGCTCGTCGTACTTCGCCTGGGCGATCGCGGTGTCGATCGCCATCGGCGTGTCCAGCGGAACCTCCTGCGCGGAGGCGGGAATGTAGGGGGCGGCGATATCGCGCACGAAGCTGTCGCCGTGCTGCGTCCGCGGATAGGCGATCACCGGCGCCGCGCCGATCAGGCGGGCGGCCTTCATCGTCACCAGTTCGGGGTCGCCGGGGCCGAGCCCCAGGCCGTAGACTTTTCCGGTCACGCTTTCACTCCGGCATACTGGATTACCGGCGCCATCGGTTCGAACTTGGTCATCGCGCCGACCGGGGCATTACGCGCAATCGCCAGCTGTGTCAACGTGCCGCCGTTGCGCTTCTGGAATTCATAGAGCAGCGCGGCGGATTCCAGAGCCACCACGTTGACCACCATGCGCCCGCCCGGGGGCAGGCGCTCCCAGCAGGCGGAAAGGGTATCGCCGCTGGTCAGCCCGCCGCCGATGAAAATCGCGTCCGGCTCGCCCGCGATCCCGTCCAGCGCCTCGGGCACCAGGCCTTCGACGATCTCCACCGTCGGCGCGCCGAGACGCAGGGCGTTGATGCGCAGCACCTGGGCGCGCTCATGGTCGCGCTCGATCGCCACGGCACGGCCGCCCGGGTTGAGGCGCAGCCACTCGATGGAAATCGAGCCGTTGCCCGCGCCCACATCCCACAGGATCTCGCCGGGGCGGGGGCTGAGCGCCGCCAGGGTGACGGCGCGCACCTCGCGCTTGGTCAGCATGCCGTCGTGGAGGAAGGCCTCGTCCGGCAGGCCGGGGGCAAGGCCGTAGATGCGGGCGTCCGCATCCGCCGCCACCTCGATCGCCACGGTGTTGAGCGCCGCCGCCGCCGGGTGCGGCCAGCCCGCGGCCTCGCCCTCGACGCGGCGCTCGCGCAGCCCGCCCATCGCCTCGAACACGGTCAGCCGCGAGGGGCCGAAACCGCGCTCGGAAAGATAGGCGGCAAGCCCTGCCGGGGTGTCGCCGTCGCGGGAGAGCACCACCAGCCGCGCGCCGGGGTAAAGGTGCCGCCCGATGCACTCGAGCGGGAACGCGTGGGCCGAAACCTCCACCGCGTCCTGCATCGCCCAGCCCATGCGCGAACACGCCAGCGAAAACGCCGACGGCGCGGGATAGACCGCGATCTCGCGGGGGTCCAAAGTTTTCGCCAGGGTGGAACCGACGCCGAACCACATCGGGTTGCCGCTCGCCAGCACCACCACGCGGCGGCCGCGCGCCGCGGAAATCGCATCCAGCGTGCCGTCCAGCCCCGCCCAGACGATGCGGTCCGCCACGCCCGCGGGCACCATCTCCAGCAACCGCCGCGCGCCGACCAGAAGCTCCGCCGCATCCAGCGCGGCGCGCGCCGCGGCGGAAAGGCCGGGGAGGCCGTCCTCGCCGAGGCCGATGACGGTCAGCCAGCGCTCCGCGGGCGCGCTCATTTTCCCGCGCCCTCGCGTTCCGCCTTCGCCGCGATGGCAAGCGCGTTCAACGCCGCCACCGCCAGCGGGCTGCCGCCGCGGCGGCCGCGCACCGTGATGTAGGGCACGCCGCAGGAGTGTGCGATCAGGGCCTCTTTCGATTCCGCCGCGCCGACGAAGCCCACCGGCATGCCGACGATCAGCGCGGGCCTGGGCCCGCCTTCGGACATCGCCTCAAGCAGGCGGAAGAGCGCGGTCGGCGCGTTGCCGATGGCGACGATCGCCCCGGCCAGCGCATTGCCCCACACATCCACCGCCGCCGCGGCGCGCGTGGTGGCCAGGCGCTTCGCCGCTTCCGCGATGTCGGGATGGCGGATCAGGGTGACGATCTCGGAGCTTTCCAGCAGATAGGGCCGGTGGATGCCGTGGCCGACCATCTCCACGTCGGTGAAGATTTTCGCGCCCGCGTTGATCGCCGCCTTGCCCGCCGCCGCCGCATCCGCCGAAAAGGCGATGTCGCGGGCGAGCCCGGTGTCGCCGCTGGCATGCACCATGCGGATCACCGCGGGCTTCAGATCCTCCGGCACCTGGGAGAGGTCGCTCTCGCTCTCGATGATGGCGAACGACCGCCGGTAGATCTCGTCCGGATCGGTGACGTAATCGAATTTCATGGCCCGCTCCCCCTCAGGCAGAATTTGGCCGGGTCCGCTCTGCGCGGACCCGGCAAGACTCAACGAGACTCAGTGGTGATGGTGGCCGCCGCAGCCGCACACGTGCTCTTCTTCGTGGCTGTGGCCGCCGCAGCACTCGTGCTCCTTCTCGGCCTCGGCCTCGGCCGCGCAGGCGCAATGCTCCGCGTCGCCGTGGCCGCCGCAGCACTCATGCTCCTCTTCATGGGCATGCTCGGCGCACCCGCACACGTGCTCTTCGTCGTGGTGATGGTGGTGGCCGTGGTCGTGACCGTGGCCGCCGCAGCACCCGCCGTGCTCGTGGGCGTGGTCGAACTCTTTCTTCATCCAGGGTTCTCCTTCCAAAGGTTTGCCCGATGCGATCCAGGCGCGATAGGCGCGCAGGCGGTCGTGAACCCCCGCGTCATCGCGCGCGATGTCATGCAGCCGCTCCATGAAGGTGTCGATGACGCGCGGGTGGTCCTTGAGATAGGGCACCTTGACGACCTGCACCTCGGGGAAGCGGTCCGCCACCGCATCCGCCCAATCGTAAATCCGATCGACGAGGATGCCGGTGAACAGGAAATATGGGAACACCACGACGCGACGGAAAGCGTCCCGCTGCATTTCCCTCAGCAGCACCAGGTCGGCGGTGGGATAGGCGAGCCCGGAAAACCCGGTTTCCACCCAGCCGAAGCCCATCACATCCCACAGCATGCGGGCGACCTTGGCGATGTTGCCGTTGGCGTCCGGGTCGGAGGTGCCGCGCCCCACCACCACCAGGAGCGTGTCCTTGCGCGGCACCTTGCCGAAGGCCTCGTCGGCGGCGGCAAGCGCCGCATCGATGCGGTCGCGCGCCGCCTCCAGCATCCGCCAGTCCAGCCCCAGCTCCGCGCCGAAGCGCACCGCCACCTCCGGATGCCGCGCCGCAAAGGCGTCCAGTTCCTCCGGAATGTCGGTCTTCATGTGCATCGCGGCGAACAGCATGCCCGGCAGCGCCCAAATCTCGCGCGCGCCGTCGGCGGTCATCGCCTCCAGGGATTCGGTGATCGTGGGGTGGGCGAATTCCAGATAGCCGCTCGCCACTTGGCGGCCGGGCAGGCGGGCCGCCAGGGCCTCCGCCACCAGGCCGAATTCCTCCACCGCGCGGGCGTCGCGGCTGCCATGGCTGCAAATCAGGATCGCAGGTTCGTCGGTCATGGTTGCCTCCGGTGGATGACCCGTCCCATTATGTTACAAAGTAACGCAACATAGCGGAGAGAAGCGCCGGGGCGCAAACCTATTCCGAAGGCGCGCCCCTTCACAAGCGATTTCCGCCGCGGGCCCGCTTTTCCGCTGACACCCGGCACCGCATCGGATTATAAGGACGGCCTTCGGCAAGCCGCCGCGACCACAGGGGAGCCCTCCATGACCGTTCACTTCATCGGCGCCGGACCGGGCGCCCCGGACCTCATCACCGTGCGCGGGCTGAAGCTGATCCAGTCCTGCCCGGTCTGCCTCTACGCCGGCTCCCTGGTGCCGCGCGAGGTGGTGGCCGCCGCGCCCGCGGATGCGCGCGTGCTCGACACCGCCAAGATGAACCTCGACGAAATCATCGCGGAAATGCAGGCCGCCCACGAAAAGGGCCAGGACGTCGCCCGCGTCCACACCGGCGACCCGTCGCTCTACGGCGCCATCGACGAACAGATGCGCCGCCTCGACCCCCTCGGCATTCCCTACGACGTCACCCCCGGCGTGCCCGCCTATTGCGGCGCCGCGGCCAGCCTGAAACGGCAGTTCACTCTGCCGACGATCAGCCAGACCATCGTGCTGACCCGCACCAACGTGCGCACCTCGCCGATGCCGGAAGGCCAGGACCTCACCACCATCGGCAAGACCAAGGCGACGCTGGCCATCCACCTCTCCGCCGCCAACCTCCGCCCGATCGTCGAAGAACTCTCGCCGATCTACGGCGCGGATTGCCCGGTCGTCGTCGCCTACCGCGTCACCTGGCCGGATGAGGAAATCGTCCGCGGAACCCTCGCCGACATCGAAGAAAAAGCCAAACACATCACCAAAACCGCCCTCGTCCTCGTCGGCCCGGCCCTCGCCGAACATGTGGACTACCCCGACAGCTTCCTCTACGACCCCACCTTCACCACCGGCACGCGCCAGGCCAAGCCGAAGGCTTAAAACCAAAGCTTCGTGGGGGGACTCGGCCCCCCACACCCCCCATAACTTCTTGTTTTTGCGCGCAGCGCGATAGAGCCGTCACGCCGCGTGACGGTTGATGGCCGCTGCGCGGCGAAAAACCGGGTATGGGGTCTGGGGCCCAAGGCCCCAGCGGGTCCAGGGCGGAGCCCGGCCAGGTTTTACCCGGTGCGCAGCAGGGCGGAGGCGGCGTTGAGCTGGCTCATGCGTTCGTGGCTGCCGTAGGGGCTGTCCGGGTGGTGGATGGTGGCGAGCATGCGGAAGCGGGACCGCACCGTCGTGG
>JBFWJB010000243.1:0-4710 GCA_050253435.1 Rhodospirillaceae bacterium | reverse complement strand
CAGCGGCAGGCTGAACAGGAGGAGGGTGAGGAACCACTTCTTATCGAAGGCGAGCTTGGTCGACATGTAGAAGGCGAAGGCGAAGGCGGCGATGAAGTAGAAGCCCAACCCCACCATCAGGCGGAACGACCAGAACAGCGAGGCGACGTGCGGCACCGTGCTTTCCGCCGCCTTGACCACGGTTGCGGTGTCGGCGGTTTCCGGCGTGTCGGTGTAGCGCTTGAGCAGGAGCGCATAGCCGAGGTCGGCCTTGGATTTGTCGAAGGCTGCGCGCGCCGCGGCGTCGTCGGGGTTGGCGCGCAGGGTCTTGAGCGCGGCGAGCGCGGCCTTGCCGTCCTCGATGCGGATCGCGGCATCGGCCACCAGCTCCTTGATGCCGGGCAGCGGCGTGTCGATGGAGCGGGTGGCGATGATGCCCATCAGCCAGGGGATGCGCACGGCGAAACGGGTTTCCTGCGCGTCCTGGTCGGGCATGCCGATGAGGGTGAAGCTCGCGGGCGCGGGCTCGCTTTCCCACATTCCCTCGATCGCGGCGAGCTTCATCTTCTGGTGTTCGGTGACGGTGTAGCCGCTCTCGTCGCCCAGCACCACCACCGACAGCGCGGAGGCGAGCCCGAACGCCGAGGCGACGATGAAGGAGCGCTGCGCAAAGGCGACATGGCGCTTCTTCAAGAGGTACCACGCGCTGATCGACAGCACGAACATCGCGCCGGTGACGTAGCCGGCGGAGACGGTGTGCACGAACTTCGCCTGCGCCACCGGGTTGAAGATGATGTCGTAGAACGAGGTCAGCTCCATGCGCATGGTGCGGAAGTTGAACTCGGATCCCGTGGGGTTCTGCATCCAGCCGTTGGCGATGAGAATCCACAACGCCGAAAGGTTGGAGCCGATCGCCACCAGCCAGGTGGCGAGCAGGTGGCCGCGCTTGCTGAGCTTGTCCCAGCCAAAGAAGAACAGGCCGACGAAAGAGCTTTCGAGGAAGAACGCCATCAGGCCTTCGATGGCCAGCGGCGCGCCGAAAATGTCGCCGACGTAATGGGAGTAATAAGACCAGTTGGTGCCGAATTGGAATTCCATGGTGATGCCGGTGGCCACCCCCATGGCGAAATTGATGCCGAACAGCTTGCCCCAGAACTGCGTCATCTCCTTCCAGATGGTCTTGCCGGTCATCACGTAGACGCTCTCCATGATCGCAAGCAACAGGGAGAGGCCGAGGGTGAGGGGCACGAAGAGGAAATGATACATCGCCGTCATGGCGAATTGCAGGCGGGACAGATCGACGACGCTGGACTCGATCATGGATGGTCTCCTTCGGTGTCTCCGGCGATCGACGGAGCGGGCGCGGAGACGAATTTCTCCGCAACCTCGCCGGGGACGACATGATGGATCATCGGGCCGAACCAGAAGATTCGGGCGCAGACGATGATCGCGATCTTCAACAGGATGAGCGGCGCGATCGCCTTGGCGAGGCGGGACCGCGGACGGAACACATTGCCCAGGGCGACGCCGAGTACGGACAGCACGCGGACCATGACAATCATCTCCCCCGGATTTTTACCCTACGCTAATGCTTGGGTATTTCCGCGGCATTGACGGATATCAATTTTCACGAAAATTCCCAGGCTGTGCCCTTACTAGACGGCAAATATCGAACGGTTTCAAGTCGCGCTTTCAGATATTCCCGAGAAATCCCATAAGGGATTTAAGGGCTTCCCTTTTTGCACATATAGGCCGCCCTCGCGGCGCGAAAAGGGGTCAGCCGCCGGAGGGGGAAAGTCCCCAGGAGTCGGCGAATCCGCGATAGAGCTCCGGCTCGCGCGGCACCGCGCCGTGACGGCCGACGATGGCGGAGGCGAAAGACTGGGCGCGCGCCAGGGTGGCCGCGAGGTCCCAGCCGCGCACCAGGCCGAGGATGAGCGCCGCGGAGAAGGCGTCTCCGGCCCCCACCGGATCGACGATGCGCCCGGCGGCGGGCGGCGGCGGCGCGAGCGCTTCGCCCGCGGCGTTCACCGCGATGCAGCCCTGCGCGCCCAGGGTGACGACGACGAGATCGAGCCCGTGGGCGTCTATCCACGCCCGGGCGCGTGCGGCAATGTCGCCGCCCGCGGGGGCGAGCGCATCCAGTTCATCCGCGTTGAGCTTCACCCAGCGCGCCTCGGCGATGAGGCGGCGGGTTTCCGGAATGGTCCACCACGGGGCGCGCAGGTTGACGTCGAGAAACACCGGCGCGCCGGTGAAGCGGCGCAGGGTGTCGAAGCCGGCGCGGCTGCCGGTGCCGCGCAGGGCCAGGGTGCCGTGGTAGAGCAGCGACGCGTCGGCAAGCGGCGGCAGCGCCTCGGGGCGGATCGCGTCGAAGGCGGCGTTGGGCGGGATGGTGTAGTGCGGTTCGCCGTCGGTCATCGCCACGTCGACGGCGCCGGTGGGGCGCTGCGGGTCTTCCTGCAGGCCGGAATCGTCCATTCCCCAGCCGCGCATCGCGGCGCGCACCTCGCGCCCCGGCGCGTCCGCTCCGATGCGCGAGATGAAAAGCGGCCGCGCGCCGAAGGCGTGGAGGTGCCAGGCGACGTTGAACGGCGCGCCGCCGAGCACGGCGGAGCCATCGGGAAAGCGGTCGAACAGGACCTCGCCGAAGATCAGGGGAGAAGCGGTCATGTCCTCGCCTCCGCGTCAGGGGTCCATCCAGGCGGCGCTTTCGGGGAAGAAATGCGCCAATCCTTCGAGGATGCCCGCGGCGTAGTTGCCGTTCATGCCGAGAAAACCGCCGCGCGCCATGTAGAGAATATCGGATGTTCCGGAGGCGTGCGCCAGCCGCATCGCCTCGGCGCGCACCGCCTCGGTGGCGTTGGCGACGAGAACCGCGGGAAACCCTCCGGTGAGCGCCGCGAGATCGTTGCCGGAATCCCCGGCAAAGAGCACGCGTTCGGCCGGCACGCCGCGCCTGCGCGAGAGAAAGTTCACGGCGCCCTGCTTGGTGGCGCGCGCAGGCAGCACGTCGAGAAGGCCGATGGGGCCGGTTTCATCGACGCTCCACACCACTTCGGCGGCGACGCCGAGGGCATCGAGCCGCGCCCGCGCAGCGGCGGCGAGCGCAGCGGCGTCGGTATCCGGCGGCGCGGTGTAGCACAGCTTGAACGGCCCCTGGCGCTCCTCGGGCTGCGGCGTCAGGGCATCGAGCCCGGCAAGCGCGGCGGCGATCTCCGCGGGAGTGCGGCCGCGCCAGTCGCGGGCGATCTCGGCGCGCCAGTCCTCCCACGCGCGCCACGCGGCGTGCGGCCCGACGTCGTAGATGGTGGTGCCGACGTCGGCGACCACCACATCCGGCGGCGGCAGGCTCCAGCGCGCCATCGCCCGTTCCACCAGGGCGCGGGAACGCCCGGTGACGTAGGCGAGGCTCACCTCCGGCCGCGCCGCGACGCGGCGGAAGCGAGGCAGGGCGGCGGGGTCGTCCGGCTGCGGGCCGTTGGGCAGCAGGGTGCGGTCGAGATCGCAGCAGAGCAGCAGCGGCAGACTCACGGGGCCTCCTCCTCCTGCGGTGCGGGCTCCTCCGCCTCGGCGGCGGGAGCGGGAAAGGCGCAAGTGCCGAAGAAGTCGAACGCGTCGATCGCCTCGAGAATGCCCGCGGCGTGCTTGCCCTCGGGGCGGAACACCCGGTCGAGCTCGGCGAGATCCTCGAGTTCGTCGTCGTGGCGGTCGGCGACGATCACCGCCAGCGTGTTGCCGCGCATCATCTCGGCGTCGCTGCCCGAGCCGCCCGCCACCAGGATGCGCTCCAGCGGAATGTCGAGCTGGTGCGCCACGTAGCGCAGCGCCAGGCCCTTGCCGGCGCGGCTGGGCAGGATGTCGAGGTATTGCCCGAAGGAGAGGCCGAGGTTGACCGTCAGTTCCTCCTGATAGAGGCGGCTTTGCAGGTCTTCGAGCTTTGGCGCGACGGCGGCGTCGTAATAGTAGCTGACCTTGAAGAATGTCTGCTGGTTCTGGGGCTGCAAGGTGACGCCGTCGATCCCGGCGAGCGCCCGCCGCACCGCGCGCGGGTTCCACTGATGGTCGATGTGGCCTTCCCACCAGTTGTCGGGCAGAAGCCGCGGGCCGTAGTGGATTTCGGTGCCGAGCGCGGTGATCAGGATGTCCGGCGCGGGGATGCCGTGGCGGCGGATCACCCGCAGCGCGGAATCGAGCGGCCGCCCGGTGGCGATGCCGAAGGCGGCGGTCTTGCGGTTGGCGCGCAGCATGCCGCAGAGCTGGGCCAGGCTCGCGTCGTCGCCGGTGAGCACCTGATCGAGATCGGCGATCAGCGCGCGGTCGGCATAGACGGTGTGGCGCCGCACCGCCGGGCGGGACGCCGCCGCCTTGCCGAGCAGCGAGGCGATGCGGGAGATATAAGTGTCGGCGTGGGCGTTCCAGGAATAGTGGTGCGCCACGTTGGCCAGGCCGTTGTCGCGCAGCCGCCGCCACTCCTTGGGCGAGGAAAGGAGGACGCGCAGCGCCCGGCCGATGTCGGCGGTGTCGAGCGGGTCGATCAGCAGGCCGTTGTCGCAGTTGCGGATGATGTCGGTGGGGCCGCCGTCGTGGGTGGCGACGAGCGGCAGGCCGCTCGCCGCCGCTTCCAGCAGGGTGAGGCCGAAGGGCTCGGTGAGCGCCGGATTGACGAATACTCCCTTGCTCGCCGCGGCGAGACGGTACATCAGCGGCACCTCGGTGACCGCTTTGGGC
>JBFWJB010000242.1:0-4711 GCA_050253435.1 Rhodospirillaceae bacterium | reverse complement strand
GCGAGGTTCTTCACCTCGCCCGCGACCACGGCGAAGCCCTTGCCCGCATCGCCCGCGCGCGCCGCCTCGATCGTCGCGTTGAGCGCGAGCAGATTGGTCTGCGCCGCGATGCTGTCGATCAGTTCGATCACCGCGCCGATGGTTTCCGCGGCAGAGGTGAGGTTGCCCAGCACCTCGGTGGCGTCGTGCGCACGGTGCGCCGCATCGTCGGCGATGCTTGCAGAATTGCTCGCCAGGCCGGAAATCCGCCCCATGCTCTCGGAAACCCGCTCCGCCGCGCCCACCGCGCCGCTCACCGCGCGGCGCGCATCCTCCGCCGCCACGGCGACGCGCTGCGATTCGTTCTCCGCCTGCTCGGATGTTTCGCGCATGGTGCGGGCGCGTTCCTGCATCATTCCCGCCTCACCGGCGGCCTGCGCCACCTCGTCGCGGATGCCGCTGCCCAGACCGTCGATGGTGGCCATCAGGGCGGAGGTGGTGCGCCCCATGCCCTCGATGCCCTGGTTGATCCGCGTCGCATAGGTGCGGAACTCGCCGTTCAGGCCGGTCAGCACGATGCGGCGGAAGTACTTGCCGCGGTTGGCGTAGTCCATCACCGCCCCCGCCTCCTTGGCGAAGGCTTCGAGGCTGTCGAGCACCGCGTTGATGTCGTGCAGCATCCGCCCCAGCACGCCGTGGCCGCGAATGCCGAGCACACGCTCGTTGAGGTTGCCGGCCGCCGCGGCCTCCAGCGCGCGCACCGCCTTCATCACGCTGCCGATGGCGCGCCGCAGATAGAAGTTGCTGAAGAACACACAGACGATCGATACCCCCGCGAGCGCCGTGTGCAGCCACAGACCGTCCAGGGCGCACCATCCGGCAAGCCCCACCAGCACCGCCAGGGACAGCCAGTTGCCGAACGCCGCCTTGTTGATCGAAGAGGTGTTCTTCGCATCAAAGAGAGAGGGCAAATTCATCGTAGGCGACTCCCTTGGCCTGCAGGACTGCGTTGAGGGCGGACGTCGACTCTTCCAGACCCTGCTTCGGGCTTGGCGCGCGCGCCTCGATGGCGGTCAGATCGCGGTAGAGCGGCACCACCGCATCCACCGCCTCGCGCCGCGGCACCCGCCGCGAGGAGTGATAGCCGATGATTCGCATGCCCTGGTCGAACGTGGGGGTGACGTGGGCGAACACCCAGTAGTGGTCGCCGGTTTTCGCGAGGTTGACCATATAGGCGAACAGCTCCTGCCCGGTCTGGATGGTGTCCCACAGCAGCTTGAAGATGCAGCGCGGCATATCGGGGTGGCGGACGACGTTCTGCGGCTGCCCCATCAATTCGGCTTCGGTGTACTGCGCCACCTCGCAGAAGGTGCTGTTGGCATAGGTGATGATGCCCTTGGCGTCGGTCTTGCTGACGATCAGACGATCCTCCGCCCACACCCTTTCAACGCCCGTGGGCCTTTGCGTCGGTCTCGTCATGGCGCTCCTTTTCCGCGCGGTGCCGTATATGACATATAAGTTGATATTCGTACGATATTATTCAATTGAAAGAGATGCCCTTGCATGCGGAAAAGCCGCTCACAGGGAGAGCACGAATTCGTCGTAGGCGAGATTTTTCGATTTCAGGATGTCCATCAGCGCCGCCTCGGCGGCGAGCATGCCCTCCTTCGGACCGGCATGGCCCGCCTCGATGGCGAGAAGCTGCCGGTAGAGGCCGGATGCGGCGTCCACCGCCTCGCGCCGCGGCACCCGCCGCGAGGAATGGTAGCCGACGATGTTCATGTCGCAGTCGAAGGTGGGGGTGATGTGGGCGAACACCCAGTAGTGGTCGCCGGACTTCGCCTGATTGACCACGTAGGCGAAGATTTCCTCCCCCGCCTCGATGGTGTCCCACAGCAGCTTGAAGACGCAGCGCGGCATCTCGGGGTGGCGGATGACGTTGTGATTCTGGCCGAGAAGCTCGTCCTCCGCGTATTGCGCGACATCGCAGAACACCCGGTTGGCATAGGTGATGATGCCTTTGGTGTCGGTCTTGCTGACGATCAGCTCCGTCTCGGGCCAGGTGCGTTCGATCCCGGTGGGGGGAACGGTAGGTCGTGTCACGGCGGCGCTTCCTTCAATCTATGCGATTTCTGGAATGTAAACCGTGGATTGCGCGAAACAACCCCTCCCAACGTAGGGGTTATAGATTCGACGCGATGCAACCGGCAGGCGCGCTTAGTGATCGAGAATCTGGCTGAGGAACAGCTTGGTGCGGTCGCTCTTGGGGTGGGAGAAGAATTCCTCCGGCTCGTTCTCCTCGACGATCTGGCCGGCATCCATGAAGATCACGCGGTCGGCCACCTTGCGGGCGAACCCCATCTCGTGGGTGACGCAGAGCATGGTCATGCCCTCTTCCGCCAGCTCCACCATCACGTCGAGCACTTCCTTGATCATCTCCGGATCGAGGGCCGAGGTCGGCTCGTCGAACAGCATCACCCGCGGGTTCATGCACAGGCTGCGGGCGATCGCGACGCGCTGCTGCTGGCCGCCGGAAAGCTGGCCCGGATACTTCAGCGCCTGGTCGGGAATCTTCACCCGTTCGAGATAGGTCATCGCCGCGGCCTCCGCCTCGGCGCGCGGCGTCTTGCGCACCCACATCGGCGCAAGGCAGCAGTTCTCCAGCACCGTGAGGTGCGGAAACAGGTTGAAGTGCTGGAACACCATGCCGACCTCGCGGCGCACGTGCTCGATGTTCTTCAGGTCCTCGTTCAGCGTTACCCCATCGACCACGATGTCGCCGCTCTGGTGCTCCTCCAGGCGGTTGATGCAGCGGATCATCGTGGACTTGCCGGAGCCGGAAGGCCCGCAGATGACGATGCGCTCGCCGCGGCGCACCCTGAGGTTGATGTCCTTGAGCACGTGGAAGGCGCCGTACCACTTGTTCATCGCCGCGATCTCGATCACGACGTCGGATTTCTGGCGTACGGTTTCGGTCATCTCGAAGACTCCGCAGGGGTCGTCAATTGCGTTTGTGCCCGGTGTGCAGCTTGCGCTCCAAGGCCTGGGAATAGCGGCTCATGCCGAAGCAGAACACCCAGAACACCAGCGCCGCGAACAGGTAGCCCTCGATCGCGATGGCGGGCCAGGCCGGGTCGACGATGGTGGCGTGCACCGTCGCCAGCACGTCGAACAGGCCGATGATGAGGACCAGGGTGGTGTCCTTGAACAGGGCGATGAAGGTGTTGACGATGCCGGGGATGACCAGCTTCAAGGCCTGCGGCAGCACCACCAGGCCCATCGTCCGCCAGTAGCCGAGGCCGAGCGCCGCCGCCGCCTCGAACTGGCCGCGCGGGATCGCCTGCAGGCCGCCGCGCACCACCTCGGCCATGTAGGCGCTCTCGAACATCACGATGCCGATCATCGCGCGCAGCACCTTGCTGAACTGCACCCCTTCGGGAAGGAACAGCGGCAGCATCACCGAGGCCATGAACAGCACCGAGATCAGCGGCACGCCGCGCCACACCTCGATGAAGAGGATGCACAGGGTGCGGATCGCCATCATCTTGGAGCGCCGCCCGAGCGCAAGCACGATGCCGAAGGGCAACGCCATGACGATGCCGACGACGGAGAGAACGAGCGTCAGCGTCAGGCCGCTCCACTGATCGGTGGCCACCACCGGCAGGCCGAACACCCCGCCGTGCATCAGGACCAGGGTGAGCACCGGCACGCCTACGATCGCCGCGGGCACGAGGAAGCGCTTGCCCGGCGTGCGCGGCCAGGCGAGCGCGGCGATCGTCGCCGCGGTGACGGCAAGCACGATGTTGACCCGCCACACCTGCCCCGCCGGATAGAACCCGTAGATGAAGAAGCGGAAGCGTTCCCCGACGAACAGCCAGCACGCGCCGCCGCTGCGGCAGGCCTGCGCATCGCCGCCGGAGAAGTGGCCGCGCACCACCGCCCAGTCGAAAAGCGGCGCCAGGCCGGAGACCAGAAGCCACGCCGCGACCAGCGTCAGCGCGGTGTTGAACGGCCCGGCGAAAAGGTTGGCGCGCATCCACCCGGCCACGCCGACCGAGCCCGAGGGCGGCGGCAGGCTGGGTTTCGGCACGAAGACGTCGCTCTCGGCCATGGCTCACCGCTCCTTCAGCGCGACGCGCTTGTTGTAGCCGTTCATCGCCAGCGAGATGACCAGGCTGATGGTGAGGTAGACGCTCATCGTCATCGCCACCACCTCCACCGCCTGGCCGGTCTGGTTGAGGGTGGTGCCCATGAACACGTTGACCAGGTCGGGATAGCCGATGGCGGTGGCGAGCGAGGAGTTCTTGGTGAGGTTGAGGTACTGGCTGGTGAGCGGCGGAATGATTACCCGCAGCGCCTGCGGCAGCACCACCAGGCGGATGATCTGGCCGCGCTTCAGCCCCAGCGCCGCGGCGGCCTCGGTCTGGCCGTGGCTCACCGCCTGGATGCCGGACCGCACGATCTCGGCGATGAAGGTGCCGGTGTAGATGGTCAGCGCGAACCACAGGGCGACGAGCTCCGGCAGCAGCACGCCGCCGCCCGCGAAGTTGAAGCCGCGCAGCGCCGGCACGCTCCAGGTCATCGGCGCCCCGGCGAGCAGGAACGCCAGCCCCGGCAGCCCGACGATCAGCGCCGCGGCCGCCCGCCAGAACGGGAACGCCTGCCCCGTCGCCTCGCGGCGCTTCGTCTCCCAGCGGGAAAGCCGCCACGCCGCGATCAGCGCGGCGAGCAG
>JBFWJB010000241.1:0-4717 GCA_050253435.1 Rhodospirillaceae bacterium | reverse complement strand
CAGCGCCGTGCCCTCGTAGTATTCGCGCATCTGCGCCGCCGGGTCGGTGGCCGCGCCCGCGCGGTCAGGCTGCGCGGCGAGGAGACGCGCGGTGTGGTCGCCGCGCTCGAGATACATGCCGATGTTGGCGAAGCGCAGGCTCTCGTCGCGGCGCATCGAGCCGAACAGAGCGCCGCGGAACATGAAGCAGCGTTCGAGGAGCCAGTCCAGGCGGTCGGCCACGGCGGTGCGCTGCAGCGTCACGTAGTGTTCGTCGCGGATGGCGAGCCAGGTGTGGTTGAGGCACTCCCAGATCTCGTTGGTCAAGAGGTGGCGGGTGGCGCGCGCGTTCTCGCGGGCGCGCTCCAGCACCGATTTGACGCTCGCCGGGTTGTCGCGGTCGAACAGCATGTAGGCCATCACCCGGCCGCTGGAGAGCTGCTCATAGCGGCGCATGAAGTCGTCCATGCGTCCGGTGAGCAGGAGCGGCCGCGCCCACACCGCCTCGTCCTCGCCGCCGGAATTCCCGGCGGAGGCGGTCAAGAGGGCGTTGAGCTCGGTGGCGCGCAAGAGGCGCACCGTGCTTTCGACGCGCTCCACGTGGCGCGCCATCCAGAAGATGTTGTCAGCGGCGCGGCCGAGCATGCGGCTTCTCCAGAACCCAGGTGTCCTTGGTGCCCCCGCCCTGCGAGGAGTTGACCACCAGCGAGCCCTTGCGCATCGCGACGCGGGTGAGCCCGCCGGGCACCACCATGGTCTTCTTCCCCGACAGAACGAAGGGGCGCAGGTCGACATGGCGCGGCGCGATGCCCGCGTCGACGTAGGTGGGGCAGGTGGAGAGCGCCAGCGTCGGCTGCGCGATGAAGCGGTCCGGCTCGGCGATCAGCTTGGCGCGGAAGGCCTCGATCTCCGCCTTGCTTGCCGCCGGGCCGACCAGCATGCCGTAGCCGCCGGAGCCGTGCACCTCTTTCACCACCAGTTCCGGCAGGTGGGCGAGCACGTAGGCGAGGTCCTCCGCCTTGCGCGGCGTGTAGGTCGGTACGTTGTTGAGGATCGGCTCCTGCCCGAGGTAGAAGCGGATGATCTCCGGCATGTAGCTGTAGATCGCCTTGTCGTCGGCGATGCCGCCGCCTACCGCGTTGCACACGGTGACGCGCCCCAGGCGGCAGGCCGCCATCAGCCCCGGCACGCCGAGGGCGGAGTCGCGGCGGAAGGAGAGCGGGTCGAGGAAGTCGTCGTCGATGCGGCGGTAGATTACGTGCACCCGCTTCGGCCCGCGGGTGGTGCGCATGAACACCTCGCCGTCGTCGACGAAGAGGTCCTGCCCCTCCACCAGCTCGATGCCCATTTCCTGGGCGAGGAAGGCGTGCTCGAAATAGGCGCTGTTGAACTGTCCCGGGGTGAGCAGCACCACCACAGGGTCGTCCACTCCCTTCGGCGCGACGGCGCGCAGGGTGTCGAGCAGAAGCTCGGGATAGTGGCTGACCGGCGCCACCGCATAGGTGGAGAAGAGGTCGGGGAACAGCCGCATCATCGCCTGGCGGTTCTCCAGCATGTAGGAGACGCCGGACGGCGTGCGGGCGTTGTCTTCCAGCACGGTGAAGGTCTTGTCGTCGATGCGCACGATGTCGACGCCGGCGATGTGGGCGTAGATCGAGCGCGGCAGCTTGAGGCCCAGCATCTCGGGCCGGAAGGCGGAATTGGTGAGCACCATTTCCGGCGGAATCAGGCCGGAACGCAGGATTTCCTGGTCGTTGTAGACGTCGTCGAGAAAGGCGTTCAACGCGTTGACGCGCTGGATCACTCCGGTTTCGACGATCGCCCATTCCTCGGCGGCGAGGATGCGCGGCACGATGTCGAAGGGGATCAGGCGCTCGGTGCCGCCCTCCTCGCCGTAGACGTTGAAGGTGATGCCGACGGTGCGGAACAGAGAATTCGCCTGGTCGTGGCGTTGCGCCAGAACCTCGGCGGGCGTGGAATGCAGCCAGTCGGCGTAGCGCCCATACGGGGCGCGCACGCCGCCGCCGCTGTGCATTTCGTCGAAAAAGGCAGGCTGGGCCACCAGGAACCTCCGGGACTTCCGATAGGTTTACCTTAGCAAGTTCGGGGCCATCCAGCGAAGCCGGGATTTCCGGGCGTGCGGCGGGCGGGCGTCGGCGGAAGTGGCGCTTTTTTGATCGCTGGTCCGGATATTGCTTAGGCTGTGGCCGGTTTTTCAAGCGAAAGAGTGATGGGTGCCCAATGAACGACCAGGGAAACGCAACCGCGGCGGCGGACCGCTACGTCAGCTTCTGCAACATCGACTGCGACGGCATGGCGGCGCGCCTGCTGCCGCTGGCGCTGGCGCGGCTGGAGGCGGGGGAACACTTGGCGAATCCGTTCTGGCGGCGCTTCGCCGATGCGGCGCGGACGTTGGCCGAGGGGCCGGGCGAGGGGCCGGATGCGCTCTACCTGGTGTGCTCGCACGTGATGTATCTGGCGGAGATCTTCGAGGACGACGCGGGCGAGGGCCGGGCGCTGTTGGAGGAAATCGAACTGCAATGCTGCTAGAGAGCTTGTCGCATTCCCGACACGGGGGTAGGAGGGAGGGGAGATATGCGATGAGGCGAGGTTCCCACCCCATGACCGAACGCGGCTGGCAGATCGGCTATACCGGCGGCACCTTCGATCGCGCTTCGGCGCGGCGGCTCGACGACGCCTTCCTCGCCGCGGAAGTGGCGGCCGGGCGCTTCCGCGTGGTGCCGGTGTGGCGCGACCGCAACCTGATCCTCCCCCCGGACGGGAGCGGCCCGCGCGCGGCGTTTCTTTCCGGAGAGGCGGCGCGCGGCCTGCTGCAGGGCGGCGAGGCGGGCTCGCCCGGCATCCTGCTCGGCGTGGAGGGCGGCGACCTGATGTTCGCCGTGGACGTCTCCACCTTCGACCCCGAGGTCGCCGCCTTCGGCGCCGGGGAGTATGCGGAAATCCGCGGCCTCGCCGGGCTGCTGCCCGCCGGCGAGGCGTCCCTGCTCGCCACCGCGCGCGGCGTCTGCCACTGGCAGCGCACCCATCGCTTCTGCGGCGCGTGCGGCAGCCCCACGGCGAGCCGCGAGGCCGGGCACGCCAGGCTGTGCCTGAATGAGGCGTGCGGCCGCATCCATTATCCGCGCCTCGACCCGGCAGTGATCATGCTGGTGGAGACGGTGGGAGAGGACGGCGCGCCGCGCTGCCTGCTCGCCCACAATGCGCGCTTCCCCGGCGGGGTGTTCTCCACGCTCGCGGGGTTCGTCGAGATCGGCGAGACCTTGGAGCAGGCGGTGCGCCGCGAGGTGTGGGAAGAGGTGGGGCTTTCCGTCGGCGAGGTGATCTACCGCGCCTCGCAGCCATGGCCGTTTCCTTCGTCGATCATGCTGGGCTTCTCCGCGGTCGCCGCCGCCGCCGCGCCCACCCCCGACCGCGTCGAGATCGCCGAGGCGCGCTGGTTCTCCGCCGCCGAGCTTTCCGCCGCCGCGGAATGGGAGGAAGAGGGCGCGCCGGTGCGCCTGCCGCGGCGGGATTCCATCGCGCGCTTCCTCGTCGAAACCTGGCGGAACCGGGTTTCCGCCCCCTGAAAACAAAGAGGCCCGGATCGCTCCGGGCCTCGTGTTTTGGCAGGGTTGCCGCCGTCACTTGGTGAAGGTCACGGTGACCTGGCGGTTTTCCTGGTCCTTCACGTTGTCGGCGGTGGGCTTGGGCAGGTTGGTCTCGCCGTAGGAGGCGGCGGTGACCGGCTTCACCCTCTTCGCCTTCAGCGCCGCAGCAACGGCGTCGGCGCGCTTCTGCCCCAGCTTCATGTTCAGCGCGTCGCTGCCCATGGTGTCGGTGTGGCCGGCGAGGTTGACCGCCTTCGGCTTCTCCGCGGAGAAGAACGAGACGATGTCGGCGATCACCTTCTTCGCGTCCTTGGTCAGCGAGGAGGCGGCGAACGGGAAGTAGATGTGGAAGGTGGGCTCGGCCGCGGCCATCGGCTTGGCGGCGGTCGCCACGCAGCCCGGAATCGCCTTCATGAACTCGCCGCGGGTCCAGGCGATGTCGTCGGCCTGATGGCCTTCCTCCGCCTGTTCCATCCAGTGTTCGAGCCAGGCCTGCGACTTGGCGCAGGCGACCGGCGATACCTTGGAAGCCCCGGCGGACAGCGCGGTGACGAGCTTCTTGTAGCCGCCGTTGATTTCCGGAATGTCCTTCTGCAGCTTGCGCTCCGACGGCATCTGCGGCGCGGGGGGCATGCCCTCGGCGGCGAGCTTGGCGCGGCTGGTGAAGAAGTCCACGGAAATCCAGTCCGCCTCTTTCACCTCGAACTTGGCGCGCTCGATGTATTCCTTGTGCAGCGCCTTGGCGAAGGCGTCGCCCTTGTCGGGCATGGCGGCGGTGCCGTCCACATCCCAGTTGGCGCAGCCGGAGAGGAGAAGGGCTCCCGCGGCGACGAGTATGGCTCCACTGCGATTCATCATAGTGATTCTCCCGGGTGTTAAAGTTTTCACGCACAAAACCCGCGCGCGGCACCCTTTCTGGGCCGAGACAGGACAAAACCCTGCATGATCCATCAGCAGGTGGGTGTGCGCCCCGTCACGGCAACCCCCTCAATCACAGAATTATTTGGGGCTGTCCCAGATAACTCTGGATCGGAGTTATCATGGGAGGCATGCGGAAGAGCCGTCTGAGCCATTACAAACAGGATCGTCTGATCGAGCATTTCGTGGCCGGGACGACGGCGCGCACGGCG
>JBFWJB010000240.1:0-4761 GCA_050253435.1 Rhodospirillaceae bacterium | reverse complement strand
CCGTAGATGCCGCCGACATAGATGCCGATCAGCATGTTGAGGCCCTTGATCGGCTCCATGCCGAAGGTCATCGGGATCAGCAGGGCGACGCCCATGGTCGCGGTCAGACCCGGCAGGGCGCCGATGTGGATGCCGCCCAGGGTGCCGAGCGCGATCACCATGAGGACGCTCGGCTGGAAAGCGGCGAAAACGTAGTGCAGGTAATCCATCGGGAAATCTCCGCCTGCGCAGGCGTAACGGCGCGCGAACGCCACGGCCCCGGAGGCGGATACCCCCCGGGGCCGTGGAACGGACTTACTTCTTCTTGTTGGCGTTCATGCCGTAGAGGCCGATGGAACGGATCACCTTCTCGGCGACGTCCGCATCCTTCAGCGCCAGGGCCTTGTAGCCTTCGCTCGCGCGATAGTCCACGTCCTCGCCCATGTCCTTCATCTTGGCGAGGAAGGCCTTGTCGTGGAAAGTCTTATCCAGCGCGGAGACGAGCTTGGCGCGCACCTCGGCAGGCAGGCCCTTGGGCGCGATGACGCCCTTCCAGGCGGCCCAGGTGAAATCCACGCCGAGCTCCTTGGTGGTCACCGCATCCGGGAACTCGGGGATGCGCTTGTCTTCCATCACGATCACCGGCTTGAGATTGCCGGCCTTGACGTGGTTGATCAGCTCGGCGGGGTGCGCCACCACCGCCTGGATGTGGCCGCCGATGCAGGCGGTGATCGCCGCGATCGAGCCGCCGAAGGGCATGCTCTTCACCTTCACGCCCGCGGCCATGGCGAGGCCTTCCATGGCGATCTGGTTGGCGCCGCCGGCGCCGGAGTTGCCGACGGAAAGCTCGCCCGGGTGCGCCTTGGCATAGGCGAGGAAAGCCTTGCCGTCGGCGAACGGCGCGTTCTTGTTGACCGCCACCACCATCAGGTTGCGGCCGATCAGGGAGAGGAAGTCCACGTCCTTGATCGTGTAGTCGATGCCGCCGTAGTTGGGCAGCATCACCAGCGGGCCCTGCGAGCCGGTGCCGAGGGTGTAGCCGTCGGGCTTGGCGTGGAGGGTGGCGCTGGTGCCGATGGCGCCGCCGCCGCCCGGCTGGTTGCGCACGATCACCGTGCCGCCGAGGTATTTCTCCATGGTCTGGGCGATCAGGCGGGCGGTGAGGTCGGTGCCGCCGCCGGCATTGTAGGGAACGATGATCTGCACCGGACGCGCCGGATAATCGGCGGCGGCGGCGGGGGCCGCCGCGGCGGAAAGGGCGGCGGCGGAAAGGGAAAGCGCGAACAGACCGGAAGCTAGGCTTTTCATTGTTTCCTCCACATTATCGTTCACCCTGCCCGCATCGGGCATGGCCGAGGCGTTCCCCGTCCGGGCGATCAGGGCATGTAGACCTGCATGACTTTCGTGAACACCACATAGACCGCCAGGACGACGCCCGGCGGAATCAGCAGCAGATGGAGCCAGCGGCGCTCGCCCAGCACCAGGAGGGCGACGACGAAGAACACCAGGGAGCTTACGATGTAGCCCGCCGGCTCGTAGGCCGCGGCATAGGCCAGCATCATCAGGAAGAAGCCGCCGAGCTGCGCCAACAGGCGCATGCCGGGCGGCGCGGAGGCCACGCCCGCGGCGGCCTGGGACCGCCACAACAGACGCAGCGAAAGAAGGGAAATGCCGCCGATCATCAGCCAGGGCAGGAAGTCGGGACCGACGGTTCCGCCGGTGCCCTGGGTGGGAACGTCGAGAGTCAGCGAGGCGGCGGCGGCGCACCCCCCGAGCAGACACAACGACACCCAAAAGTCCCCGTTCCTGGTCATGTGCCCTCTTGCCGTCTGGCGAAGGTGGATGCGCGAGGGAGCGGCACGGCGGCGTCCCGATCGTGCTTCATTGACGCATGGGCGATCCCACTTGTCAATATGTTGTAATTTTCTGTTGGAACCGGCGGCGCGGCGCATCCCGGACCGCGCGCACCCCCACCATGGGGTGGCCCGACTCCCGCATTCATTGCAGATGGGAAATCACAGGGAAAGGTCCAGAACCTTGCCTTCGAAGACGCGGTCGCGCGAGCCTTCCAGGTGGCGGCGCATCAGGTCGCGCGCCGTCTCCGCGTCGCGGGCGCGGATCGCCTCGTAGATCGCGCGGTGCTCCTCGAACACCCGGTCGAGGCGGAGGTCGGGGCCCATCAGGGCGACTCCGTGGAACTTCATCACCACGCCGATCTGGTCCTTCAGCGCCAGCATCGACGAGAGGTAGTAGTGGTTGTTGGCGGCCTCGGCAATCGCCACGTGAAAGGCGAAGTCCGCATCGGCGCGGTGATAGTGACCCTCGGTCGCATCGCGCAGCAGGTCCAGCGCCGCGGCGATCGCGGCGAGCGCCGCGTCGTTGCGGCGCAGCGCGGCGTAATAGGCGTAGTCCGGCTCGATGGTGAGGCGGAAGTCGTAGCAGCGCTGGATGTCGGCGATGGTCTCCACCGGCGCATAGCTGAGAACGCCGCTCTCGCGGCCGCGCATCGAGACGAAGCTGCCTGCCCCCTGGCGCGAATAGATCAGCCCTTCCTCGCGCAGGAACCCTAGGGCCTCGCGCACCACCGGGCGCGACACCGCGAACTGCGCGGCCAGCTCGTGCTCGCCGGGGAGGCGCTGGTTCTGCCGGTAGTCGCCCGCAGTGATCTGCGCCAGCAGGCGCTGGTAGACGCGGCGCACCAGGGGCGAGCGCGGCACCCGGTCGCCGGACGCGGCGGACTCGGGCGCGGCGGATTCGGAGCCGTCGGAACCGGCGGGGAGGGACTGTTCTGCCATCGGGCGTTTCCACGCGGTTTGCGATTGATTACATGTCTCGCGGTTTCCGCGCGATTTGTAAAGGCCGCAGACCGAATCCTTCCGCCGCCGCCGCCTGCGGAGCCGGGTTTTTCGCCGCCGCGGAAGCGGAGGCGGCGCAGAAGAGGCCGAATCGCCCCTACCCGGCAGGAGTCTTTACAACATGTTGACAACAACTGCACCGCATGTCTCAATGGATCCATCCGCCCGCGGCGCGCGACGCCGCGCATGTGAGGCACGCCCATGACACCTGCTTCCGCGATGCGACTCCGCCTCGTCGCCGACGACCTGACCGGCGCGCTCGACACCGCGGCCCGCTTCGCCGCCGATGCCCCGGTGCCGGTCTACTGGGAGCCGCCGCGCGCCGTCGCCGGCGCGGTCGCGATCGATTCCGGCACCCGCGAGATGCCGCGCGAGGCGGCGCGCGCCCGCGTCGCCGCCATCGCCGCCGCCCTGCCGAAAGACCCGGACGCCCTCTTCTACGCCAAGCTCGACAGCCTGCTGCGCGGCCACGCCGCGGCGGAGATCGCCGCCTGGATCGGCGCGCTGCGCCCCGCCGCCTGCCTGATCGCCCCGGCCTTCCCCTACCAGGGGCGGATCACCCGCGACGCCCGCCAGATAGCGCGCGACGGCGACGCCTGGGCCCCGGTGCCCGCCGACCTCGCCGCCGACCTCGCCGACGAGGGCCTGATCGTGCAGCGCCGCCGCGCGGGCGAGACCGCGCCCACCGGCATCAGCTTGTGGGACGCGGAAACCGACGCCGACCTCGCCGCCATCGCCGCCGCCGGGCGGGCGCTGCCCGGCCCGGTGCTGTGGTGCGGCAGCGGCGGGCTCGCCGCCGCGCTCGCCGGTTCCGCCCCGGCGGACGGGGGCCTGCCTGCGGCGCTGCCGCGCCCCCTGCTCGGGCTGTTCGGCACCGATCACCCCGCCACCGCGGCGCAGCTTGCCGCCTGCGGCGCGCCGGTTATCCCCCCCTCCGCCGGAGACGTGGCGGCGCGTCTGTTCAGCGAGGGCCTCGCCCTGGTCCGCTCCAGCCTGCCCGCCGGACTTTCCCGCGAAACGGCGGCGCGGCGCATCGCCGCCGCCTTCGCCGATCTCGCCAACCATCTGCCGCCGCCCGCCACCTTGCTGGTCTCCGGCGGCGAAACCCTGCGCGCCCTGTGCGGCGCTCTGGCGGCGCGCCGCCTCGACCTCACCGGACAGATTCTCCCCGGCATTCCCCGCGCGGTGCTGCGCGGCGGGCGCTGGGACGGCGTCGGCGTGGTCTCCAAGTCCGGCGCCTTCGGCGCGCCGGAGCTGCTGCGCGACCTGCTGTTCCCCACTCCGAAGCGGAAGGAAGCATCCCGATGACACCGCAGCTTGCGATCACCATGGGCGACCCGGCGGGGGTCGGGCCGGAAATCATCGTCAAGGCCTGCGCCCGCCTCGCCGACCGCATCGCCGCGAGCGGCCTGCGCCTCCTGGTGATCGGCAGTGTGCCCGCGCTGCGCGCCGCCGAACGCCTGCTCGGCGCCCGGCCGATCGCGGAAATCGCCGACGCCTCCGACCCCTGGCCGCCGCTCGCCTGCCTGCAGGCGGGGCCGGAGGGCGAGCCGATCCGCCCCGGCGTGCTCTCCGTGGACGGCGGACGCCTCGCCTACCTCGCGGTGGAGCAGGCGGTGCGCCTCGCTATGGACGGGCGCATCGGCGGCATCGTCACCGCGCCGCTCAACAAGGAGGCGCTCAACCTCGCGGGCTACCACTACTCCGGCCACACCGAGATGCTCGCCGCGCTCTCCGGCGCGCGCGGCTCGGTGATGATGCTGGCGCACGGCTCAATGCGGGTGAGCCACGTCACCACCCTCGTGGCGCTGGAAGACGTCGCCAGGCGCGTCACCCCGGAGCGCCTGCGCACCGTCATCGGCCTCACCGACGACGCCTTGCAACGCCTCGGCCTCACGCGGCGGCGCATCGCCATCGCCGCGCTCAA
>JBFWJB010000239.1:0-4774 GCA_050253435.1 Rhodospirillaceae bacterium | reverse complement strand
GCCGAGGACTGCTTCGACAGCACCGTCTCGAACAGCTGCTTGAGCGCACCGTAGATGCCGTTGATCACCGGCATGCGGCTGAGGATGCTCTCCCACCAGCGCAGCATCAGCCGCCCGATCAGCCCGGCGGTGAGCGCGCCGACCAGGGTGAGGAAGGCGATCAGCACCACCACGCCGAAGCCCGGAATGTCGATACCGGGGCGATAGCGCGGCGGCAGCAGCGAGCCGACCTGGGAATCGACCACCGAGATGAACAGCCAGGCGAGATAGAGGGTGATCGCGGCGGGCGCGGTGACCAGGATGCCCGCGAAAAAATAGCCGCGCAGGCGCGCGAACAGGCCGCCCTTTTTCGGCTTGCCTTTGCCGCGCGGCGCTTTCTTGCCGGGGAACTTCGCTCCGGTGGGCGACGGGGATGACATGCGCGGAATTCCTTACGGGATCAGGTTTCTTGTTTGGACGTATCGCGAAGGTTGCGCACCAGCATGTTGAGCAGTCCGCGGATGAACGGGTCGACCTTGTGCAGGCGTTCCTCGAACATCATCCGGTTGATCACCACCAGAGTGCAGGCCTCCACCGTGCGGGCGTTGGCCATGCGCGGCTGATCGTCGATCAGCGCCATCTCGCCGAAGATGCCGCCCTCGGTGATCAGGCCGAGGCGGCGCTCGGAGCCGTCGGCGATGACCTTGTAGATCTCGACGGTGCCGTTCTGCACCAGATAGGCGAAATCGCCCTCCTGCCCCTCACGGAAGAGAACCGTCTCGGAAGCCACGACCTTGCGATCCATGATACGCTTTTCGGTCATCGCAGGCGCCTTCGGCAGTTGCGGTTGGCGGTCTCTTCGCCTTGGGGCAGCCCCTTGGCGATGCTTACCTAAATAGTGATGATACGCAGGATGGGAAAGGCTGAACAGATGCGCGATCGCCGATTCCGCGAAAACACGGTGCCCTGCGTCAGCGGCCTGTTCGTGCGGCGCGGCCAGGTGCTGCTCACACGGCGCGGCCATGCGCCGCGGCAGGGCGAATGGTCGCTGCCCGGCGGACGCATTGCGGCGCGGGAGCCGCCGCTGCGCGCCCTCGTCCGCGAAATGGCCGAGGAGACCGGCCTTGCGCCGCTCGCCGTGCTGCCGTTCGCCCGCGTCGCGGTGCGCCATCGCGGCGGCCCGGTCTACCGCATCCTGTGCTTCCGGGTGTTCTCGTGGCATGGCCGCGCGCGCCCGGGCGACGACGCCACGGCCTGTCTCTGGGTGCCGCTCGCCCGTCTGCCCGGCGTGCTGAAGCGGCCGCAGACGCGGCGCGTCATAACGGCGGGGGCGAAGCTCGGCCTCACTGCGCGGGGACGGCCTCGTCGATACGAATGAGGAGATCGCCGGAGTCTTCCGGCGCTGCGTCGAAGGCCGCGGACCAGTCGGGAGCGGCGACGCCGGAAAGGTCGAGCGCGTCGCGGTGCCCCGCATCCACCCGCGGCTGTTGCGCACCGCGCAGCAGGAACAGCTCGTTGCCGCGCCCCGGCGCAGCAGCGGGCCCGCCGCGGTCGAAGTCCACGACATCCTCCGGAGGGATCGGGGGTGTCTTGCCCGGCATGGTCGAATCCTCCCAGCCTCGCCTCCGCCACGCAGAATCGTTTGCGGAGGGGGACACACTTCCGAGTATAGACGATCATACCTAAGGATCAATCCAAACTCGCGCGCGCGCCTCTCCGAACCTGCCGTAATCCCGCAAAAATCCAGGGAAGAAGGCCCTGCCGGGCGGTCCCGCGACGCCGCATCGAAAGTATGACGGCGGCGCGCCGACAAAGCGCGTTGCATCGCGGCCGTCAATGGGTAGTATGGCCTCCCGGAAAGACAGGGGGATACCGCATGCTATTGTTGGGACGCATTCTCTTCGTCGGCGGCTTTCTCGGCCTCGCCGTGCAGATTCTCGAGTCCTGGCTCGGCCTTTTCGGCCTGCCGATCGACAAGGCGCACCTGCCCTTCGCGCTGGCCTGGTGGGCGAGCTTCGGCGGCGCGGCGGCGCTCGGCGTCTGGCTGATGAAGAAAAACGGCGGCTGAAGCCGCCGCCCGGCCCTCAGGCCTTGGTGAAGGCGTTGAAGGTGATCAGCGTGAAGGTGCCGGAAACGCCGGGAATGGTCTGGATGCTTTCGGTGACGAAGCGCCCGATGTCCACCCCCTCCTCCAGATAGAACTTCGCCAGCAGGTCGTACTCACCCGAGGTGGAATACACCTCGGAGGTTTCGGCGACGTCCTCGACGAGGCCGGAGGCCACCTCGTACGCCTTGCCCAGATTGCACTTCAGTTGAACGAACACCGCCTGCATCAGCTTCCTCCGAGATTGGTGCGTTGGCCCGCGCCGAACGCCGCGATGCGGTATCCGGCCTGCGCGCAATCCTCGGCGAATGCCGCCGAGGCGAAGTAAGCGTATTCCGCGGCCCGCGCCGCGGCAAGGGTGGAGCGCGCGCGCAGCGCCGCATCGTCGCGCCCCGGATGGCAGAAGATCAGGGGATGCGCCGGGCGCGTCCCCGCATCGCTGAGAAATTTTCTGAAAAGATCGCGATAAGGCACGGAAATTCCAAGGTCATATGCGCCGCGGAAGCCGTGGTTGCGGGCAATTCCCGCGGCATCGGCAAGGCGCGCGTGGCGTGCGCCCAGCAGCGCCAGCACCGCCGACTTGAACGGCGTCACGCCGCGCCGCAGCACCGCGGCGAGCGGCTCTGCGGTGCTGCGCGTCCACGCGGCGGCGCCATAGCGGGAAAGCATCTCGGCGATCAGCGCCTCGCGCACCACCGGAAAAACATGCACGTGCTGGTGCCCGTCGACAAAGGCGGGCGCGCCGCCGAAGGCATCCTCGAAGGCGTCGAGTTGGGCGCGGATCTCCGCCGTCACCTCCGCCGCATCCAGCCGCCGCAGGTGCGCGGCGCGCAGCAGAGCCCCCAGCCCCGGCAACACGCCGCCCGGCGCAAGGCGCGGCAGCGGCGCCAGAGAATCGTGGTCGGTCAGCGTCAGGTGCAGGCCGACGTCCGCGCCCGCGGCCTGGGCCGCCGCGCGCAGTCCCGCCGCGCGCTGCCGCCATTCCGGAAAGCCGGTCATCGCGCTCACCGCGCTCAGGCGGCCCATCCCCAGCAGGTCCTCGATGGCGTCGCAGACGCCCTGCGACATGCCGAAGTCGTCGGCGCAGAGAACCATGCTCTGCCTTTCGTCGCCATTTGCATCCGCCGGTTTTTCGATTACCATGCCCCACCTTTGTTCGGAGTTTTTCTTCGATGCGCCAAGCGCAACCGGCACCGCAAGCCGAAACCCCTCCGCCGCGGCACCCCGCCCTGCTCTCGGTGGTCGTGCCCTGCTACAACGAATCCGACGGCCTGCGGGCCCTGCTGGCGGCGCTGACGCCGGTGCTGGAGCCGCTCGCGCCGCGCCACGAGATCATCCTGGTGGACGACGGCAGCCGCGACAACACCTTCGATATCGCGCGAGAACTGAGCCGTTCCGACCCGCGTGTCAAGGCCCTGCGCTTCGCCCGCAACTTCGGCAAGGAGGCGGCGATGGCCGCCGGACTCGCCCATGCCGCGGGCGACGCCGTGGTGTTGATGGACGCCGACCTGCAGCACCCGCCCGCAGTGATCCCCGAGATGCTGAAAGCCTGGGCCGCGGGCGCCGACATGGTGATCGCGGTGCGCCGCCGCCGCGATACCGATTCCTGGCTGCGGCGGCTGGTCAGCCGCGCCTTCTACCACCTGTTCGACGCCGTCTCCGAGGTGCGCATTCCGCCGGGCGCGGGCGACTTCCGCCTGTTCGATCGCAAGGTGGTGCAAGCCATCGTTTCCCTGCCGGAGCGCAACCGCTTCATGAAGGGCATCACCAGCTGGGTCGGCTTCCGCCAGGAGTGCCTGCCGTTCGACGTCGCCGACCGCGCCAGCGGCCGCTCCTCGTGGAATCTGCTGAAGCTGGTGCGCTACGCCTGGGACGGCATCACCTCGTTTTCCACCCTGCCGCTGCGCGTGTGGTCGGTGCTCGGCATGGCGATCGCCGGGCTTTCCGCGCTCTACGGCCTGTGGCTGGTGATTTCCACCACCGTGTTCGGCATCGACGTGCCCGGCTATGCCTCGCTGATGGTTTCCACCCTGTTCCTCGGCGGCGTGCAGTTGATCTCCCTCGGCGTGCTCGGCGAATACGTCGGGCGGATTTTCCTGGAAGTGAAGATGCGGCCGATGTATCTGGTCGCCGACAGCGCCGGCTTCGACGAAGCCGAGCCTTCCGGATCCGGGAGAAAACGCCGGTGAATTCCCTCGTCGCCCGCCTGCGGGCCAAACCCGGACGCGCCGCCAGCCTGGCGGTGTTCGCCGTTATGGGCGTCCTGCTGCTCGCCACATTCCATCAGTACGGCATTTCCAACGACGAGGAAGTGCAGCAGACCTATGGCGAACTGCTGATCCGCTATTACGCCAGCGGGTTTTCCGACGACAACGCCTTCCACTACCGCAACCTCTACCTCTACGGCGGGCTTTTCGACCTGATCGCCGCGGCGATCGGCCCGCACCTGCCGATGGCCACCTACGAGTGGCGGCACCTGCTCACCGCGATCTTCGGCATGCTCGGCATGTGGGGCACCTGGCGGCTCGCCCGCCTGCTCTCCTCCGACGGCTGGGCCTGCGTTGCGGTGCTGCTGCTCGGCGCCACCGGGGCCTGGTGGGGCGCCCTGTGCAACCACACCAAGGACGTCTCCTTCGCCACCGCGATGATCTGGGTCACCTATTACGCCGCGCGCATCGCGCCGCACCTGCC